>NZ_QPFC01000977.1:0-2054 GCF_003427465.1 Nocardiopsis sp. TNDT3
GGACCCCGCGGCGGCCGGTGCCGACGCCACGGCGAACGGCACCGGTGACGGCACGGCCGCAGGAGAGGCGGCCGGGGAGGGGACCGCCGACCCCGCCTTCGCTCCGCAGGGGTACCAGCAGAGCCTGTCGTCCGCCGACGGGGTGGCCTTCTCCCCCGACGGGGAACGGGTCTACGCCACCGGTTCGCTCTACTTCTCCGTGTGGGACTGGCGTGCGGGCGAGATCACGGCCTTCCTCGACCCCTCGCCGTCCGAGACCGACATCAACGCCGACGGCGTGATGGCGATGGTCCACGCGGACGGGGTGGGGCCCGGCCACCAGGACAGGATCGAACTCCTGCGGGACACCGACGGGACGCTGACCGAGGAGACCGTCCTGGTGTACGAGGAGCAGCGCACCAACCCCCGCAACCCCGCGCTGTCCTCCGACGGGGCCCGTGTGGCGGTCGTGGCCAACGAACCGGGCCGGGACGGCATCGAGCACGTCATCCACGTGTGGGACGTCGCGGCGGGCGAACGCGTCCTCACCGTCCCCCTGCTGGGGCCGGACACGTTTAGCCACGTGTTCGACCTGGAGTTCACCGCCGACGGGGAGAGGCTCCTCGGCACCGTCAGCGACGGCTCCGAGCGAGTGCTGGGGGTCGCCGTGTGGGACGCGGACACCGGGGACTGGGTCCACTACTTCGAGGGGTCCGGGAACCTGGGATTCGCCCCGCATCCGACCGATCCGTCGGTGATGGCGCTGCTGGAGGACACCGACCGGGTCCGTCTGGTGGATCTGGACACGGGCACCACCCTGCGGGACCTGGGCCGCATCGGCGAGGACGACCCCGACGTCGGATTCTCCCTCGCGTTCTCCTCCGACGGTGAACGGCTGTACGCCGGTGTCGGGGACCCGTACGGCGTCACCGAACTGCTCGGGACGGTGTGGGACACCGGAACGGGCGAGGTCCTGCGCGACGGCGACGCCCTGCTGCCCGGACCACTGGACCCGCACCCCCGCGACGAGTTCCTGGCCGTCGTCGATCCGGAGGCGGGCCAGGTGCTGATACTGGACGGCGAGAACCTGACCGTCGTCAACGAGCTTGAGCAACCGGACTGAAACGAAAGCCCCCATGCGCGCACTCTCCCCGGACGACCCCCGCGACATCGGCCCCTACCGCCTCCGCGCCGTTCTCGGTGCGGGCGGCATGGGCCGCGTCTACCTGGGCACCGGCGCCGACGGCACCCTCGCCGCGGTCAAGTCGGTGCGGGCGGAGTTCGCCTACGACTCCGGCTTCCGCACCAGGTTCGCCCGGGAACTCGCCCTGACGGGCCGCGCGCACGGGCCCTTCATCCCCCGTGTGCTGGACCACGACTCCGCCGCCCGGCTGCCGTGGATGGCGACCGAGTACGTGGCCGGGCCCACCCTGCACGACCTGGTCCGGGAGGCCGGTCCGCTCCCCGAGGAGTCGGTGCGGTTCCTGCTGCGGGCGGTCGCCTCGGTGCTGGAGGGCATGCACGGGAACGGACTGGTGCACCGCGACCTCAAGCCCGGCAACGTCATGGTCGCGGCGGTCGGGCCGCAGGTGATCGACTTCGGGGTCTCCAAGGCCCTGGAGGGGGCCGAGAACGCAGACGATGAGGAGACCCTGACCGCCGGGACCCCCGGCTACACCGCCCCCGAGCAGTACGAGGGGGCGGCGGCGTCCCCCGCCACGGACGTCTTCGCGCTGGCGGGCACCGCCGTGTACGCGCTCACCGGTACCGGCCCGTTCGGCGAGGGGCACCCCTCCGCCGTGGCCTACCGCATCACCCGTCTGGAACCGGACCTGGCCTCCGTCCCCGAGGACCTGCGCGGACTGCTCTCCCGGTGCCTGGCGAAGGTTCCCGGCGACCGGCCGTCGGCGGCCGGGGTTCTGGAGGAACTGGGCGGCCCGGTCGATCCCGTCGAGGCGGCGCCGGACTGGCTCCCGGTGGAGGCCGCGCGGAGGGTGGAGGAGGCCGCGCAGGCGCACCGGGAGTACACCTCCCCGCACCCGCGACGCCCGGCGGCTCTCCGCCGCCGCCGGGGG
>NZ_QPFC01000106.1:0-1359 GCF_003427465.1 Nocardiopsis sp. TNDT3
CCCGGGCGGGTCCGGGTGATCGTCCCGCCCGCCGCGGCGGCGGGAGCCGGGACGCGGGGCCCGCGCCTTGGGGCGGGCCGTGGGGTGTGGACCGCCGGCCCGCGCGCGCCGGTGGTCCGCGCCTTCGTGCGCACGGGCCCGACGCGGGGAGGCGGGCCGCACCGGCGGGCGGGTCACACAGGAAGACCGGTCACACCGGCGGGCGGGTCACACGAGGAAGAAGGCCCGGGCGGACTTGGCGACGCCCTCGGTGTCCAGTCCGTGCGCCTGGGCGTGCTGCGCCGGGGTTCCGTAGGCGCGCACCTCTCGGTCCCGTGCCACGCCCAGGCCCAGGTGGCGGTGGCGCCGGTCGGCCAGTGCCGCGGCGACCTCGTGCGCCGAGGTCCCGCTCAGGTAGGGCTCCACCACCAGCACGTCGGCGTTGCCCGCCGCGCCGACGAGCGCGCTCAGCCCCTCGCGGTCGAAGGGGCGCACGGTGGCCGTGTAGGCGACCGTCACGTCCAGGTCGGCGGTGGCCTCCAGCACCCGGTCCAGCATCGGCCCGACCGCCACCACCACCCCGGCCGAACGCGGCGAGCCCGTGCGCACCACGCTGAGGCGTCCGTCCAACGGCATCGCCACGCGGTTGGAGGTCCCCGACAGGCGCACGTACACGCGGTCCTCCCCGGGCAGGGCGGCCTCCAGGGCGGCGCGCACCTCGTCGGGGTGCCCCGGCGCGTACACGGTCCACCCCGGAAGGGTGTCCAGCAGCGCCACGTCACCGGGCGCCTGGTGGGTGCGCCCCTCCTCCGCGGCGTCGTAGGAGCCGCCGATGCTCACCAGGACGGCGCCCACGCCCTGGTGGCCCAGGTCCAGTTTGAGCTGTTCGAAGGGCCGCTCCACCAGGAAGGGCGCGTAGCTGTGCACGACCGGGCGCATCCCGGTCAGGGCCAGACCCCCGGCCACGCCGATCATGGCCTGCTCCCGGATGCCCATGTCGATCACACGGCCGGGGTGGCGGGCGGCGGCTCCGCGGAACATGCCCGTGGAGATGGCGGCCAGGACGACGGTCAGGCGGGGGTCGGTGTCCATGGCGCGGTTGACGGTGGCGGCGAAGGTGTCACGCATGGGGCTCTCCTAGGAACGGACGCGGGCGACGACGGCCAGCGGCCGTCCGGGGTGGGGCCGGGTGAGCGCCCCGTACAGGGCGTCGTGGTCGCGGCCGGAGACGTCGCGGGCCTCCCAGCCCTCGATCCCGAAGCGGGCGCCGATCCCGCCCGGCCATCCGTGGCTGGCGGAGGCGTTGTCCACGGCGACGACGGTGAGGTTGTCCACGCCGAGCCGTCCGGCGACGGCGATGGCCTCGTGGTTGCTGCCCTC
>NZ_QPFC01000011.1:0-2070 GCF_003427465.1 Nocardiopsis sp. TNDT3
GAGTCGGGGAGTGGGGCGCCCCGCCGGGGGCGGAGCGCCCGCGAACCTCCGCCGTACGGCCGTCCTAGCGGTCGCCGTAGTTGTAGAGGGTTTCGTTCACCGGTTCCGCGGTGGCGGTCGAGTCCGTGGCGAGGCTGGTGGCCACGAAGGTGGCACCTCCCGCCAGGGCCGCGCCGATGACGCAGGCGGCGATTACCTTGATCACTTGGGGATCTCCTTCCGCGCGCCCGATCCCGCGCTGGGTCCGGAGCGCTGGAAAACGAGACTAGAACCTGATCTAGCCATAGACCAGATGATTGCCCCAACTGTAACTAACCCGCCGGTAACTTCCAACCCCGGAATGCCAGCTTTGTCAGCCTTTACATGCTGGTCCTGCACCCGAAGAAGCACCATGCCGGAGCCCTCCACCACCACGGACAGACCCTCCACACCTGACCAGAACTGGTTATCGGCTGGCGCGGACACCGCCACGTACCGCACCCCCAGCCCGCCCAGCGCCGCGGCGTCCAACCGCCCGGGCAGGCCCGTCGCCGGGTCAGGCCCGAGCACCCCGGCGACCCGTCGCGCCCGCGCGTCCTCCCCGGTCACGACCACCTCTCCCCCGTCCGGGGTGCCCACGACCAGGTCGTCGTTCCACAGGGTGCGCCGGTCGAAGAGCTTGGTCGCCGGGTCCAGGACGACCGTGGCCCGCCCCGACCAGTCGGGGCCGCGGTAGGCGCTCCAGGGCAGCACCAGCACCGCCCCGGGCCGGTCGTCGGCGGCCACCGCCTCCTGCGCCGCCAGCCACTCCCCGGGGTAGTGCACCGGGGCCAACCGGCCGCTCGCGCCCCACAGCAGTCCCGGCAGCACCACCACCGGCAGCAGCGCCACGAACACCGCGAGCCCCGTCCGCAGCGCAGCACCCTGCCGTCCGGCCAGCCACCACACACACGCGCCGAGGCCGAGCGCCTGGACCAGGGACAGCGGGGCCACGTAGAGCTGGCCGTCGCGCAGCGGCCCGAACCCCGGCCAGGCGGAGATCAGCCAGACCAGCAGCGCGCTCCCCGGCCCGGTGGCCCCCAGCAGGGCGATCAGCAGGCCCAGGGCGGCGGCCGCCGAAAGACCGGGGCCGAACTCCGGCCGCTCCCGGCGCAGCAACCACACCCAACCCGCCAACGCCAGCAGACACAGCAGCAGGCGGGCCGCGGCCGTCACCGGCTCGCCGTAGCCCGCCGGAACCGCACCGGAGTTCCACACCCCGCCCAGGAGCAGCAGGGAGCCGAGGACCCCGAACGGGGTGTCCGAACGGGCCGCGAACGCCGCCACCCCGGCCGGGTCCGTACCCGCCCCGCTGACCAGGGACGGAAGCAGCCAGGGCAGGGAGACCACCACCAGCGCCAGCACGAACAGCACCGCCCGCCCCCACCAGCGCGGCGCACGCGGGTGCGCGGAAGTCACGGGAGAGGCGTTCTGAGCCTCCCGGGGGTCAGGAGGAACCTGAGCCGCCGAGGGAGCCGCAGGGGCCCCAGGGTCCGAAGCGCCCGCAGGAGTCGCGGTCGCCGGAGAGGCTGGAGGGTCTGAAGACCCCGCAAGGGCTGAGGGATCCGCGGAGACCGAAAGATCCGCAGGGGGCGCAGGTGCCGCAGGGCCTGAAGGGGCCCCAGTGCATGGAGGGGCCCCAGAGACAGGAGGACCCGAAGTACCTGAAGGAGGCGGAGGAGTACCGGAAGGCCGCTTACGTCGAGGGTCCCGAGAGGTCGAAGCGGCCCGGGATGCTCGGAGGGCACGACGCTGACGCGGCGCGCGCGGGCGGGCGGTGAGGGCGACGGGACCGGCGGTGAGGGCGGTCAGCACCACCGACGAGAACCCGCCGACCGCGGCGGGCACCAGAGCGCGCACCAGCCCGGCGAGCCCCGGACCCGGCCGCACCCTCGCCAGACGGACGGTCGCCCCCACCACCCACGGCAGCCCCGCGTAGCCCAGCAGCATCGCCCACTGGCCCAACAGCAGCCGCTCGGCCACGAACGGGTTCCACACGTAGGCCGTCCCGGCGGCGGCCGACGCCACCAGGACCCCGGCACCGCCGCGGGG
>NZ_QPFC01000978.1:0-3067 GCF_003427465.1 Nocardiopsis sp. TNDT3
GGGGGCGGGGCCCGTCGCGCACGCGGCGGGCCCCCTCCGTGCGCCCCGGCTCAGGAGGATCCGGAGCCCTGACCGGCACCGTCCGCCGACGCGGGGAGTTCGACCGACTGCCGGTGCCGGAACACGTTGAGCGGGTCCCACCGCTTCTTCACCCGCTGGAGCCGGGGGTAGGAGTCCTTGTAGTAGAGCTTCGACCAGCGGTCCTTCGAGGTGTTCCAGGCCGGGTCGCCGAGGTCGACGTCCGGGTAGTTGACGTAGCACCCGTCGGTGGCGTCGCCGATCACGGGGACCCCGCCGGTGGAGGCGAACGTCTTGCGGTAGGTGTCGCGGATCCAAGCGATGTGCCGCTCCACGTCGGCGTCCGGCTCGGTGCGCTTCCAGTAGACCTGGTACTGCACCTTGAGCACGGAGTCGCGCTGGGGCACGGCGGTGTCCACCGGCGGCTGGTTGACGGCCCCGCCGTAGGAGTCGACCTGGATCAGGGCCTCCTTGTTGACGTAGTCGGTGTAGTGCTCCTTGCCCAGATAGGCCCACATGGCCTCGATCTGCGCCGCGCTGAAGGGTTTGCGCAGATAGGCCGACTTGTACTTGCCGCACTGGTTCTCGCCGGAGCCGTTGAGTACCTGGGTGGCCGTCAGCCAGGGCAGCTTCCGGGGGGTCTGCATGCCCTGGACCGCGGGGTGCTCCCCCATGGGGGTCGTCATCTGTCCGGACTCCGGTGCGATCCGGCCGTCGACGGCGTCCAGGAACTCCTCCATGGCCCGCCCGCCCTCGGGGTCGTCGGCGTCGACCTGGGCGACGAGGCCGATCTCCCCGTTGCTGACGTGGTTGAGCTTGAGCAGCGCGAAGAGCCTGCCGGACGCCTCGTCCGGGTCCTGGTGGTCGCGGAAGTACTCGCCGTACGCCGTGACCAGGGCGGCGAAGTCGTCCTTGGTGAAGTCCGACCACTTCCACGAGAGGCCGCTGAGCAGCACGTTCGACGGGGGTTCGGGCAGGTCGCGGAACCAGAACCGGGTGACGATCCCGAAGTTCCCGCCGCCGCCCCCGGTGTGCGCCCACAGCAGCTCCCGGCGGTCGGGGTCGGGGTCGTCCCGGGTGGCCAGGACGAGTTCGACCGAGCGGTCGGGGCGTACCACCGCCACCTCCACCGCGTACAGGTAGTCCACGGTGAGCCCGTACTGGCGGGAGAGCAGACCGTAGCCGCCCCCGGTGATGTGACCGCCCATGCCGACCGAGTAGCAGGACCCGCCCGGCAGGGCCTTCCCGCTGAGCGGATACAGGTGGCTGTAGGCGTGCCAGTTGGTGGCGCCCGCCTCCACGCAGTACGCCTCCAGTCCGGGGTCGTAGCCGATCCCGCACATGGGGCTGACGTCCAGGATCACGCGGACGTCGTCGCCGCAGACGAAGTCCTCGTAGCAGTGGCCGCCCGAGCGCACGGTGATCCGTGTGCGGTCCAGGTCCGCGGTCGTCCGGTTGACCGCCTCGGACAGGGCGCGGGCGGCGCCCTCGGGTGTGGCCACCAACCGCACGTAGTCGGGACGGGCGATCCAACGCTGGTTGAACCCTCGGTCGAGGGCTGGGTAGCGCTTGTCGGAGGGCTTGACGGTGGTCAGGGGAGGAATGCCGTGGCTGTGGGACATGTGAGCCGCCTGAGCTGCGAGGACAACGAGACGCCTTGGGGTTACCCGGCGTGATCGGATGCGAAAAGCGACCGATGCGCCCTGCGTGGTTACGGACGGTGATGGCGGCCCGTAAGGGGTGAGGGCCGGTCGCCGAAAAGGCTTTTCGTGCATACGCGCCCCTGACCAGGGGCGGAGCCGGAGGAATCCCCTCTGCGGCATCCGAGTTCCCGGAACCCTTGAGCCCTCCTGGAACCCCTCCGGCTTCCTGTCACCGTTCCAGTCCCCCTGGAGCCCCACGGGCGACCGGCGGGGCCCCGCGCGGCTCGCCGGTCCGCGTCCGGGCCGGGCGCGGGCGGCTGGCCTACTCTGGCGCCATGACTGATCTGCCGCAGCGCTGCGACGCCGTGGTCGTGGGGGCGGGCATGGCCGGACTGGCCGCCGCCGCCGACCTGGCCGCCGCCGGGCTCGACGTGACCGTCGTGGAGGCCGGGGAGTCCGTGGGGGGACGCGTCCGCAGCGACGTGCGGGACGGCTATGTGCTCGACCGCGGCTTCCAGATCCTCAACACCGCCTACCCGGCCGTGCGCCGCCGCCTGGACCTGGACGCCCTGCGACTGCGGTCCTTCCCCAAGGGGATGGCCGTGCGCACCGACCGGGGGCTGCTGCGGCTGCGCCCGTCGCCCTCCGGGGCGTTGTCGTCGCTGTCCCTGCTGTCCGGATCGCTCGTCCGCCCCTCCGACCTCTTCCGCCTGCTGCGCGCCGTGGCCGCGGACGCCCTCGAACCGGCCGACCGGATCAAGGCCCGGCCCGAGACCGACACCCTCACCGCGCTGCGCCGCCTCGGCCTGGGCAAACGGGCCGTGAACACCCTGGTGCGCCCCTTCCTGACCGGCGTCTTCCTGGACGAGTCCCTGGGCACGTCCAGCAGGGTCAACGACCTGGTCTGGCGCAGCTTCGCGCGGGGGCGGCTGGCCGTTCCGGAGGCGGGGATCCAGGCCGTCTCCGACCAGCTCGCGGCGCGCGCCGGAAGCGCGCGGTTCCTTCTGGGGACGCCCGTGTACGAGGTGGCGCCGGGGCTGGTGCGCACCGAGGCGGGCACCGTCCACGCCCGCGCCGTCGTGGTCGCGGTCGGTCCGGGAGCGGTGTCCAAGCTCCTGCCCTCGCTGCCCGCGCCGGTGCTCAACCCCGCCACCACCTACTACCACTCCCGTCCCGCCGGACCCGACGACGACCCGCTCCTGCACGTGGACGGGCGCTCCCGGCGCAGCGGGACCAGGCTGAGCAGCGTCATGGTGCTGACGGCCACCGCCCCGTCCTACGCCCCGCCCGGCCGGGCGTTGATCGCCTCCTCCACGGTGGGACCCCACCAGCCCCCGGAGGCCGAGGTGCGGGCGGAGGCCGCCGGGATCCTGGGCACGCGAGACGGGGACTGGGAACACCTGGAG
>NZ_QPFC01000979.1:0-1888 GCF_003427465.1 Nocardiopsis sp. TNDT3
GGACGTGTGGGACGCGGGTCCTGTCGGGGGCGGTCAGGGGTCTGTCCGGTGACGGAGCAGGACCTCTATTTGACTTCCTCTTCCATCCGAAGGCAAGAAGGGTCCGGCGGGACCCGCCGGGGCGGTCCCACCGTGGACGACGGCTCCGGGAGGGGGGCCGTCCCGCACGAGCGGTGGAACGGGATCGGCCCGGGGACGAACCTGTCCGGGGCCATGGAAAAGGCCTGCCATCCGATGACCGGACTCGATAGCATCTGCACGCACCGAAAGCCGTCCTGGGAGCCGCCGTGAACGTCCAGACCAGAACCGAGTCCCCTCCGCCGGAGGCCCGCAGGGCCAGAGTCGCGGTCTCCACCCTCTTCTTCGTCAACGGCTTCACCTATACCAACGCCGTCCCGTGGCTGCCGGTGCTCAAGGCCCAGCTGGGGCTGAGCAACACGGAACTGGGCCTGGCGATCGCGGCGATGCCGACCGGCGCGATCCTGACCGGCATGCTGGCGGGCCCGCTGATCCACTGGTTCGGCAGCGGCCGGACGGCGGTGGGGACCAGCCTCATCTCTCTGGGAGCGCTCCCATTCATCGCGCTGGCGCAGAACTGGTGGATGCTGGCGGCGGCGCTGTTCGTGCTGGGCAGCGCGGACGCCTGGACCGACTCGGCGCAGAACTCACACGGCCTGCGCGTCCAGCGGCGCTACAGACGCAGCATCATCAACACCTTCCACGCGCTGTGGAGCATGGCCGCGGTGGCCGGAGGCCTCCTGGGCGCGACCATGGCCGGTACCGGCGTGCCCATCCTGTGGCACCTGGGCGGCGTGACCGCGGTGCTGGTGTGCGTGAACCTGGCGGTGAGCCGGATGCTGCTGCCCGGCCCGGAGAGCAGCGAGCGCGAGGACGGCACGGACGCCGGGAGCGGGCGACGCCTGCGCGTGCCCGGACGGGCCGTGCTGCTCCTGCTGGTGCTGAGCGTGCTGCTGATGTTCGCCGGAGGCATCGAGGACTCCGCCGCCACCTGGGGCGCGGTGTACATGACCTCGGAACTGGAGGCGTCCCTGTTCCTGGCGGCGATGCCGTTCGTGGCCTGCCAGGCGATGATGACGCTGGGTCGCCTGGCCGGCGACCGGGTGACCGACCGGTTCGGCGCTGCCGCCGTGGGACGCGCGTGCGGTCTGCTGGCGGGCGGCGGAATCGCGTTCGCCCTGCTGGTACCGAACCCGGTGGCCACGGTCATCGGCTTCGGGGTGATGGGACTGGGCGTGTCCACGCTCTTCCCGCTGACCCTGGCGGCGGCGGGGAACGTGCCGGGCGTGCGCACCGGGGACGGGATCACCGTCGTCGGGTGGCTGGGCCGCGCGGGCTTCCTGGCCTTCCCGCCGCTGGTGGGCTTCCTCGCCGACTCCTCCAGCCTGGGGAACGCGCTGTGGGTGATCGCGGGTGCCGGTGTGGGCGCCTTCCTGCTCGCCTTCGCCCTGCGTCCGCGCTTGTGAGGTCCGAAGGACCGTCGCGCCGCCCCCGCCGGGACCGCGCGGTTCTCCTCCCGCGCACGTGAGAGGGCCCCCGACCCGACGGTCGGGGGCCCTCGTCGCCACGCGGTCCAGGGACCGTGCGGCGGGGTGATGCCGTTAGGCGATCGGAGCCGGACGGCGGGCCCCGGCCCACAGGGCCAGAGCGCCGATGCCCGTCACCACGGCGCCGCCGAGCACGAAGCCCTGCATGTCGACGCCGGTGGTGGCGAGGGTCTCGTCACCGTCGTCGTCGCCGTCGCCGTTGCCCTCGCTCACCGGAGCGGCGGCCTCGGGGGCGCTACCACCGGGGGCGGTGGTACCGGGGGCCTGGATCTCGTCGCCGTCACCGGGAGCGGTGCCGCCGTCGCCGTCACCAGGGGGGTTGC
>NZ_QPFC01000980.1:0-1899 GCF_003427465.1 Nocardiopsis sp. TNDT3
GCCGCGCGCACTCGCCGGTGGGCGCGGGCGCGGCGCCGTCGTGCACCACGCGGCCCGACTCCAGCACCACGGCCCGCTCGATCACGTCCTCCAGCGGGCCCAGTTCGTGCAGGACCAGGACCACGGTCGCGCCGCGCTCGCGCAGGCGGGTGATGGTCCCGGCCAGCGCGCGCTGGTTCTCGGCGTCCACACCGGCCATGGGCTCGTCCATGACGAAGGTGTCGGGCCGACCGGCCAGGGCGCGGGCGATGAGCACGCGCTGCTGCTGGCCGCCGGAGAGCTCGCGTACCGCGTCGCGGCCCCGGTCGGCCAGCCCGACGGTCTCCAGGGCCTCGTCCACGGCCGCGCGGTCGGCGCGGGTGGGCAGGGACAGGCGGCGGCGCGAGGCGACCTGCCCGGAGGCGACGATCTCGCGGACGGTGGCGGGGACGGCGCCGCCGGCGGTGAGCCGCTGGGGCACGTAGCCGATCCGGCGCCAGGCGCGGAACCTGCGCAGCGGGACGCCGTGCACCAGGACCTCGCCGGAGGTCAGGGGCACGATGCCCAGCATCGAGCGCATCAGGGTGGACTTGCCGGAGCCGTTGGGGCCCAGGACGGCCATCGTCTGGCCCGCGGGCACGTCGAGACTCACACCGTCGAGCACAGGGACGCCGTCGTAGGCGACGCGTGCGTCGACGGCCTGGAAGGCGGGCGGCGCGTCGCCCGCGACGGCCTTGAACTGGTCAGACACCGTTCCATTATCACGAAAACGAAAATGATTGTCAAAATATGGCGGATTCGTGATCTTTTCGGTGTCGTCCTGTCAGTAGCCCAGGATCCGCGCCACCGCCAGCACCAGCACGACCACCACCATGAGCACCCGCGCGGCCCGCGGCTGGCCGCCGAGGGAGGGCCAGGTCAGGAACGCCAGCCACGCCACGAACGCGGCGACCAGCAGCAGGCACACCGCGCCGACCGGGCCGGGCGCCACCAGCCCCGCGATGAACAGGGCGCCCACCACCAGCGGCGCCAGCCACCGGGGGCCCTGGTGCAGCCACACGAGCGGCACCGCGCTGCGCTCCTCCACCGCCCTGCGCAGTCCGCCCGTCCTCCTCGCGCGGGGGGAGCCCCCCTCGCGCCGGGGTCGGTCCTGGTCTGGACGCCGCTTCTCGTCACCGTGTTCGGGAGGGGCCATGCTGTCCGTGTCCGCTTCTGGTCCGTGCCGCCGCCGGACAGGCCCGCGCGGGGGCGCGCCCATCCCGAAAAGGTGGGCGGTGGGGCCACCGGGCCTGTGATACTTGTGTCCTGAACCCTAGTGCAGGACCCCGGTCCGCCGCCGGGCGCCGGTGCGGCTGCGCCGAACACCCCCTCCCGTCTTCCGCGCGGCGCACAGCCATCGGTACCGTGTTGACTCTGAGTCACAAAATCCACACCCGCAGTCGTCAATCGTCTGATGCACGCGGCCAGCGCGCCCAGTCGCCCGCGCGGCCCGTCGAACCCTCCGGAGGGTGTCAACTTCCGTGCCCGAAGCCACTGTCATCGTGACGTTCGACGTCACCGAGCCCCACCTGCAGCACTGCCTCGACTCCCTGGCCCGCCAACGCGACGACGGCGGGACCGGCGAGCCCCGGGCGGACGCGCAGGTGGTCCTGGTCCCCGTCCGCGACGGTGACCGCCTCCGCGCCGACGGCGCCGAGCCCGCGGCCGAGTCCGACCCCGAGAACACCGACGCCGACAACGGGGGCGACGAGGACGCCGCCGAGAACACCGAGGGCGACACCCGAGGGGAGGAGAACGAGCAGGGGGACGAGGCCGTCGAACCCGCCCGCGAGGACGCGCTCGCCCTCGCCGCCGCTTTCGCCGCCGCACCGCCGCCGGGCCTCGCCGCCACGCTCCTGACCGGCGAACCCGCCCCCGACC
>NZ_QPFC01000981.1:0-2162 GCF_003427465.1 Nocardiopsis sp. TNDT3
GTTGAGGGTGGTGGAGGGCGACGGGTGGGCGGGGCTGCCGTCGTACAGGACGATGGAGGCCTTCGTCAGCAGCACGCTGACCAGGAAGTTCCACATCATCCAGCCGGTGGTGGTGAACCAGAACACCCGGTCGTGCTCCTGGGCGTCCAGGTGCAGGTGGAGGTTCTTGAGCTGTTCGAGCAGGATGCCGCCGTGCCCGTGGACGATGGCCTTGGGCAGGCCGGTGGTTCCGGAGGAGTAGAGCACCCACAGGGGGTGGTCGAAGGGGACGGACGCGAACTCCAGCTCGGCCCCTGCCCCGGACTCCTCCAGACGACCCCAGGGCAGGGTGCCGTCGAGGAACTCTCCGGGGTTGAGATAGTCCAGGAGGACGGTGTGCTCGACGGTGGGCAGGGCCGCGCGCAGCTCCTCCACGACGGGGCGGCGGTCGAAGTCCTTGCCCCCGTAGCGGTAGCCGTCCACGGCGAGCAGGACCTTGGGTTCGATCTGGGCGAAGCGGTCGATGACGCTGCGCACGCCGAAGTCCGGGGAGCAGGAGGACCACACCGCGCCCAGGGAGGCCGCGGCGTAGAAGGCGGCGACGGTCTCGGGCAGGTTGGGCAGGTAGGCCACGACGCGGTCGCCGGGACCCACGCCCAGTCCGCGCAGGCCGGCGGCGATGGCGGCGGTGCGGCGGCGCAGGTCGCCCCAGGTCCACTCGCCGAGTCCGCGCAGTTCGGTGGCGTGGCGGATGGCGACGCGGTCGTCGTCGCGGCCCTCGAAGACGTGCCGGGCGTAGTTGAGGGTGGCCCCGGGGAACCACTCGGCTCCGGGCATGGTGCGCTCGCCCAGGACCCGCTCGTAGGGGGTCTCGGAGCGCACGCCGTAGTACTCCCAGACCGACTCCCAGAAGCCGTCGACGTCGGTGACCGACCAGCGCCACAGGGAGTCGTAGTCGAAGGACGCGGCGGAGGCGTCGCCGAAGGCCCGGACCCCCTTCTCGCGCTCGGCCCATCGGGCGAACGCGACGATGTTGGAGGACGCGGCCCTCTCCTCGTCGGGCTTCCAGAGCACCCGGGGCACGCTGTTCTCCGTCATTGGCCCGCCTTCCCATTCGCACTGTGTTCCGCACGGCGTGTTGCCGACCGTGTGTTGCTGTGAGACCCATCTAACAACACCCCATGACGGCGGCGCCGGCCCGGCCCCCGGGGTGACGGGGGCCGGGATGCGGGTCGAGTGCGCAGGTCACCGCTGGGAGGGAACCGGTGTGTGGAACCCACTGGCGGGCGGTCGCGCGGGCGTGGGCGGTCACCGTTGACAGGGGCCGGAGGCGGGCGGGAGAGCCGGTGACCGGACCTTTGCGGGGCCCGCGCGGGCGCGGTGCTCCGGGCTCCGGGCGCGCGGGGCCCGGGCCCGGCGGTCGCCTCAGGCGCCGCGCAGCGCGGCCACCGCGGCCGCCGGGGAGTCGACCACCGGGGAGCCGGTGGCCTCCAGGCGGGCGCGGGACATCAGGCCGCTGGTGACGAGGATGGAGCGGGCCCCGGCCTCGCGGGCGGCGCGGGCGTCGTCGTCGATGTCGCCGATCAGCACGACCCGGGCCGGGTCGATGCCCTGGTGTTCGAGGTGGCGCACCAGGTGCTCGGCCTTGGAGTCGTCCTCGGTCTGGAACTGGCGGCCGTCCACCCGGGTGAAGTGCCCGGTCAGGCCGCGCTCCTCGATGAGGGGCACCAGGTGGTCGTGGGAGGCCATGGACAGCAGGGACTGGGTGCCGCCGCCGCGGGTCCACTCCCGGAGGACGTCGGGGACGCCCGCAGTGAGTTCGCAGGAGGGCAGCAGCTCCTGGTAGCTGCTGTCGTAGTGCCGCTCCGCCCGCTCCCACTCGCCCTCCTCGAAGGCCCGGCCGAGGAGCTCCTCGTAGCAGGGGATGAGGGGGCGGCGGAAGACGGAGCGCCAGTGGTCCAGCTCCACGGGGTCGCGGCCGAACAGCTCGCACACGGCGTTCACCGCGGCGAGGTTGGCGTGGTTGTCGTTGAGGAGGGTGCCGTTCCAGTCCCAGACGATGTGGGTGCTGTCGTGTCGGTCGAAAGTCGTCTCAGCCATTGACCGCACTTTACGGGCACCGGCCCCGGTCGGGGAATGCGTCGTGCGCCACCCCCTGCCCGGCCCCCCGCGCACGCCGGGCC
>NZ_QPFC01000982.1:0-2984 GCF_003427465.1 Nocardiopsis sp. TNDT3
ACCCTCCCTCCGCCCACGCGGGGCCCGGCCGCGGCCACCACCCATCACCAGCCACAACAAGGAGTTCGTTCCCGTGAGTGAGAGCGGCGGCACCTTCGACCTCGTCGTCCTTGGCGGCGGCAGCGGCGGCTACGCGGCGGCACTGCGCGCCGCGGAGCTGGACATGAGCGTCGTCCTGATCGAGAAAGACAAGCTCGGCGGCACCTGCCTGCACCGCGGCTGCATCCCCACCAAGGCCCTGCTGCACTCGGCCGAGGTCGCCGACTCCGCCAAGGAGAGCGAGAACTTCGGGGTCAAGGCCACGTTCGAGGGCATCGACATCCAGGCCGTGCACACCTACAAGGACAAGGTGATCGGCGGCCTGTTCAAGGGCCTGACCGGCCTGGTCAAGTCGCGCAAGATCACCGTCGTCGAGGGCGAGGGCAAGCTCACCGGCAAGGACGAGGTCACCGTCGACGGCGCCGTCTACAAGGGCCGCAACATCCTGCTGGCCACCGGTTCCAAGCCCAAGACCCTCGGGCTGGACATCGACGGCGAGAAGGTCATGACCAGCGACCAGGCCCTCGACCTGGACCGCGTGCCCGAGTCGGTCATCGTCCTGGGCGGCGGCGTGATCGGCGTGGAGTTCGCCAGCGTGTGGCGCTCCTACGGCGCCGACGTCACCATCGTCGAGGCCCTGCCGCACCTGGTGCCGGTGGAGGAGGAGTCCAGCTCCAAGCTGCTGGAGCGCGCCTTCCGCAAGCGCAAGATCAAGTACGAGCTGGGCACCCCGTTCGAGTCGGTCAAGACCACCGACTCCGGCGTCACCGTCACCCTCAAGGGGGGCAAGACCCTGGAGGCCGAGGTCCTGCTGGTGGCCATCGGCCGCGGGCCGGTCTCGGAGGGCCTGGGCTACGAGGAGCAGGGCATCACCCTGGACCGCGGCTTCGTCCAGGTGGACGAGAACCTGCACACCGGCGTGGGCAACGTCTACGCCGTGGGCGACCTCATCCCCACCCTCCAGCTCGCCCACGTCGGCTTCGCCGAGGGCATCTTCGTCGCCGAGCACATCGCCGGGCAGAACCCGCCCGCGATCGACTACGACGGCGTCCCCCGCGTCACCTACTGCGAGCCCGAGGTCGCGTCCGTGGGCCTGACCACCAAGGTCGCCAAGGAGCGCGGACACGACGTCGTGGAGATGAACTACAGCCTCGCGGGCAACGGCAAGAGCCAGATCCTGCAGACGCAGGGCGCGGTGAAGGTCATCGCCGAGAAGGACGGCCCCGTACTGGGCGTCCACATGGTCGGCAGCCGCGTCGGCGAGCTGATCGCCGAGGGGCAGCTGATCTACAACTGGGAGGCCCTGCCCTCCGAGGTGGCCCAGCTGATCCACCCGCACCCGAGCCAGTCCGAGGCGCTGGGCGAGGCGCACCTCGCGCTGGCGGGCAAGCCGCTGCACGTCCACGACTGACCGCACCACCGGGGGCGGGCCGCGAGGGCCCGCCCCCGCACACATCCGCGCTGCCCATCAAGGGGTTGGGCAGAGACCGCGCCCAGATCCAACGAGGAAACCCATGCCGACTTCCGTTTCCATGCCCGCCCTGGGTGAGAGCGTCACCGAGGGCACCGTCACCCAGTGGCTCAAGAGCGTGGGCGACACCGTCGAGGTGGACGAACCGCTCCTGGAGGTCTCCACCGACAAGGTGGACACCGAGATTCCCTCACCCGTCGCGGGCGTACTCACCAAGATCCTCGTCGACGAGGACGAGACCGTGGAGATCGGCGCGGAGATCGCCGTCATCGGCGGCACCGGGGACGAGCCCCCGGCCGTCTCCGAGGGCGCGGCCCCGGCCGAGGCCGAGCCCAAGGCCGAACCGGTGTCGGAGCCCGAGCCCGCCGAGGCCGAGTCCGCCGCGCCCGCCCCGAAGGCCGAGGCCGAGCCCGAGCCCGCCGCGGACCGGGACAAGGACGGCGAGAGCCCGTCCGTGGACATCGGCACCCTCAGCGGCACCGGCCGCGCCTCGGGTACCGACGCCGGGACCGAGGCGTACGTGACCCCGCTGGTGCGCAAGCTCGCCTCCGAGCACGGCGTGAACCTCAGCCGTGTCAAGGGCACCGGCGTGGGCGGCCGCGTCCGCAAGCAGGACGTGCTCAAGGCCGCCGAGGAGCAGAAGGCCGACGCCGCGCGCGCCGCCGCCCCCGCGCCGTCCTCGGCCCCGCGCAAGGGGGCCACCGACACCTCCCTGCGCGGCCGTACCGAGAAGCTCACCCGCCTGCGCCTGTCCATCGCGGACCGGATGGTGGAGTCGCTGCACGTCTCGGCCACGACCACGCAGGTCATCGAGGTGGACGTCACCAAGATCGCCCGCCTGCGCGAGCACTCCGCCGAGCGCTTCGCCGAGCGCGAGGACGTGCGGCTGGACTTCTTCCCGTTCTTCGCGCTGGCCGCGGTGGAGGCCCTGCGCTCCCACCCCAAGCTCAACGCCGTGATCGACAGCGACAAGCAGGAGGTGACCTACCACGACGTGGAGAACCTCGGCGTCTCGGTGGACACCGAGCGCGGTCTGCTGGCCCCCGTGGTCAAGGACGCGGGCAAGCTGGGCCTGGGTGAGCTGGCGCGCAGGCTCAAGGACCTGACCGAGCGCGCCCACACCGGCCAGCTGGGCCCGGACGAGCTGGGCGGCGGCACGTTCACCATCGCCGAGACCGGCTGCACCGGCGCGCTGTTCGGCACGCCGATCATCAACCAGCCGCAGGTGGCCATCCTGGGCACCGGCGCGGTCGTCAAGCGCCCCGTCGTGGTCGAGGACACCGCCATGGGCGACGAGGTGATCGCGGTCCGCTCGATGGTGTACCTGTCGCTGGCCCACGACCACCGCCTGATCGACAGCGCCGACGCCGGGCGCTTCCTCCAGAGCGTGAAGGCGCGTCTGGAGGAGGGCGCCTTCGAGGACGACCTGGGCCTGTAGGCCCGGGCCCCGGAGGCCCCCACACCACCCGCCGGG
>NZ_QPFC01000983.1:0-9866 GCF_003427465.1 Nocardiopsis sp. TNDT3
GAGTTCCGTCCCGGGCGCGCGGGCTCCAGACGGCCACCCGCGCGTAGGGGGCGCGCGCGGTGGCCAGCGGGACCGCAGGGGGAAGAAGATGTGCAACTGCGGTCCCGCCTACACGAAAGGGCGCCCCGCCTCTCCCGAGCGGGAGAGGCGGGGCCGTTCACTCAGACGTTCTCCTCCCCGGAAGGAAGCGAAAGCTGCTGCGGTCCTCCACCTACCTCACCCTCCAACGCCCTCCAGGACGCAGCCCAGCGCTGGAAGTCCGCAGAGGTACCCTCCAGCGACACGACGAAGGCGTTCAGCAGAGAGAACGTGGGCAGCTTGTTGGCCTTGAGCGCCTCACAGAAGCGAGACGAAGACCTGACCCCTACACGGTCCGCCATCTCCCGATACGACGGATTCCCTGCCCACCGCCGGTACCGGCGCATGGTGTCCACAAACTCCGCGACGGTTTTCGCCTTCAGCGGGTCCGGCTTCAGAGGGTCGCCCGGCAGGTCCTCGGGGATCTCGGGCACGAAGCGCGCTGGCAGGAAGGCCCTCTCTTCGGCCGACCAGGCATAGGTCTTGCCGTCGGGTCGGGGCGAGTTCTGGATAAGGGTGACGGGGACTTCGCCCCACAGGTTGCCGTCTCGGTCCATGCGGATGTTGCGCGGCGCCACATGGGCTTGGACTACATACCAAGGCCCCTGACGGGGGATACGCCGATCCATCAGCGCACCTCCCGCAAAACAGCCCGGTTCGCGATGTCCACGGCGGCTCCGATCAAGGCGGTGGCCAGCAGCAGGGCGGTCGCGAGCTCCTGGCCCTGATAGTGCAGTACGAAGGCGATGACGACCACGGCCACCACGATGAGGACACGGCTGGACTTGGAGTCCAAGAAAAGAAAAGCGGTCACGAGGGACCTTTCATGAAGGAATTTCATCATCGGCGTGATGGTCACCTAACCCCTCCTTGGTGCATGAGTGCGGCGAGTACTTGGAGACGCCTCATGCAGGTAGGGACGTGACTGACGGGCCGATGGGAGCAAAGTACATCAAGACTCTCCCTGTTCACACTGATCTTTTTGGATTATGTCCATGTCTGGGTGTTATAGGGAGCCAAGTCACTAGAGACCGGAAGGTGCCAAGGTGGGAGCTGGGGTGTTCTCGTGTGTTCGAAAACGTTCGGAAACGTTCTTTCGGTAACTGGTATCGTTCGATGCCTTTTGAATCAGGCTCAGTGGGTACAGATGGGTCTGGGGCAAGGACGTGCAGAAGCACTATTTTCGGTCGCACATTTACCCGAGATAGGGCATGATGCGATTGGTGAGGGACTCGGCTGGATGACGGCGCGTGCGGGACTGGAGACCTCGCACCGTCGGTGACGGGCCCCTCGGCACAAGGGTCGCCTCTGCCGCTGTGCAGAGGCGACCCTTTCCATCTGTCCGTGACTTAAGGTGATGTCCTTTAGCTATGGGTGACGATTCCTGTGGCGGGGTACACCCTCGGGAGTGGAACCCGCTGATGGCGAAGTCACCGACGGAGAAGCTACTGACGACGAACAGTGGCTCGCTTCCCTGCCTCCCGGCTACCGAGCTCTGGTCACCATGATGCTCAACCGGCTCATCGACGCCGAGAACGACAGCACACGGTGGCCGCGAACATAAGAAGAGCGCCCCGCTCCACCGTGACGGTGGAGCGGGGCGTCCGCGCGCCGAGGCTACGCGGGGCGGGACTGGCGGCCCTCCCACCAGCGCCACAGGTACGCGGCCACCGGCGGCACGAGCGCCTGCACCAGCGCGGCCACGGTGACAGCCTCCCCAGCGGAGAGCAGGTCGGTCAGCACGCTGGTGACCACCAAGAGCAGGCCGGCCACGCCGGAGCCGATCGCGGTCTGGCCGAGCGTCCGCCAGCCGCGCGAGCGGGCGTCCTGGTGAACCTCGGCGCGGCTGCCCGGGGTCGGGGAAGAAGCGGCGTGCGTCATGATGATGTCTCCGTTCAGGTGATGGGAGCGGTCCACAGCACGGGCCAGGTGGCCGCGCCGGTCAGGCCGTCGGCGACGAGTCCCTTCTCCCGCTGGAAGAGGCGGACCGTCTCGGCCGTGTTGGGCCCGTACCGGGCGTCGATGGTGATCGCCCACCCGCGGTCGGCCAGCCGCTGCTGGATCGCGCGGACGTGCGGCCGGTCGGACGCCCAGTGGTAGCCAGAGTGGTTACGGGGGTCGCTGTGCGGCGGCCCGAACCAGTGCCCCCGCTGGAGCGGGAACGCGTAGGGCGGCGCCTCACCGGGACGCGCCGGGCGCGGCGCCGAGGAACCCCCGCCGGAGGAGTCTCCGGAGCCGCCTCCGCTGGCGCCGGGGGTGAGCTTGCCCGCGCGGAGCAGCCGGTACAGCGGCTCACCCGGGCACGACGTGGCGTAGCCGTCGCGGTGGCCACGGATCTCGTTGCCGTGGCCACGGTCGCGGACGTACTCGGCGGCCTCCCGGGAGGCGGCGACCTGGTCCTCGGTGGGCTCGGTGTGGCCGCTGCTGCCGACCAGGATCAGGATCGCCTGGTGCTGGGAGTTGAGCCCCGGCCCGTTGGCGGCGGGCAGTTTGCCGATGCCCCGCCACTCGTGCAGCAGGTACCGGCCGCGGCTGTCCTTGTGGCCGCACACGCAGCCGTTGTAGCCGCCCCAGGTCCACCCCTGGGCGAGGTGGCCGTCCACGAACCCGCGCATCCTGCGCAGGCACTCGTCGTGGTCGGTGACGACCTTCGTGGACAGGGGGCCGCCGGTGTAGTGGAACTTCACGCCGCGGGTGCGGCCGACGTTGGCGAACGCAGAGTCTCGGATCTGTCGGTGCGCCCAGTCCTCGCGTGGGACCAGGACGATGTTGGCCATGGGTGGATGCCTCCAGGCATGCGAAAGCCCCGGCATGAAACCGGGGCGTGGTTTAGGTCAGGTGGTCAGCGTGATGATCACGGTGGTCAACGTGCCGACCAGGATGCCGATGCCGGTCACGACCAGGGCGACGATGCTGATCGTGCGACGGCTCCGCGCGTCCATGTCCTCCCGGGTTACGGCGGCCCTCTCGACCTCATCGAGCCGGGTGTCGAGCGTGGCGAGCTGGGCGGCATGCTGGTCGGCCCGCTTGTCCTGCTGCTCCAGGCGCTCGATGATCACGTCCAGGCGCCCATTCGCTGCGGTCAGCCCGACTTCGACCACGCGCCGCACGTCAGCCAGGGTCGTGCCTCCCTCCTCCGTAGGGCTCATCCGTCTTCCACCACTCCAGCTCCCGGGTCGGGAACCTCCACTTTGTTCCCTTCCGGTGGCGTCCACTGCGGGTGGGAAGGGTCGGTGATGCTCTCCTCGGGCACGATCTCGGCGTGCTCCACGTAGGCCTCCTATCCGGGCAGCGGCTCGGCCACGGCCGGGTCCAGTGCGGGTTCAGTGGTCAGCCCGGCGTCTTCGGGCAGCGCAGGCCTGGACAGCGGGCGCACGTCCAGCGTCATCTGCACCGACGTGCCGGAGCCGCGGACGGCGTACCCGAGCACGCGGTACAGGCCGTCGATCCGCGTGCCGGCGCGGTCCACGATCCGGATGACGTCGCCCAGCTGAATCCGTGGGTCGGGCAGGATCTCTACGGCGCCCGTGAGCGGCACGGGCCAGGCCGTCCATGCCACCAAGGCGAGGCCGAGCTGGTCGGCCCAGACCCCGTTCTGCACCCACGGGCTGGCGCCGATCTCCAAGAGCTGGGTGCCGTACCGGCTGATGCTCGCCAGGTTCTGGCGGCCGATCGGCTGGGCGCGGGGGGTGTCGATCTCCGCGTGCGCCAGGCGCAGGGACGGTGCCCCCAGGTCCGCTCCGGACAGGGCGGCGTAGGCGACGCTTGCACCCCTGTTGTGGTAGGTCAGCTCCGGGTACCCCGATGTCCAGGTCAGCTCGACCTCCACTGGGGCGCGGGCCCCGCTGGCGGTCACGAACTTCACCAGGCTCCCCGGGTGGCCGACGGGCTTCGTGTTGCCCGCGAAGGTCATCGGGCAGCGCAGGCTCCAGGGGCGCCCCTGGAGGTCGAAGCGCAGCGGCGTCGTCACCACACCAGAGCCCACGACGGTCGCGGTCGTGAAGTCGTACAGCTGGTCTTGGGTGCTGCCCCTTCTCTCGTGTGGGCTGTACCCGACCTCGATGCGGTTGCGGACCGAGTCGATCTCCTCTGTGACGGAGAGGTCGGCGATATCGCGAGCTGCGGTCACCGTCAAGTCCGGGTCGGGAAGGAGCGCACTGCCCGGGGTGAGGTAGTCGTAGCGGCGAAAGCGTAGGACGCCGTCCTCGTCGAACCACACGAATCCCATCTGGTCGGAGGCGATCTGTTTGATCAGGTCCCACCAGGTGCCGCTGACATCGGGCAGGGCGTCGAGCCGGTAGTACATCGAGCCGGTTCCGCCGGGGCCGATGATGTCGATGACGGCACCGCGCCGCCACGCCTGCACCACCTCGATCGTGCCGCTCACAGGGGCGACGCCCACGCACTCCATCGGACCCGTGCCCGTGACGGTGACGGTGTCCAGCACGCCCCAGACCGGCGACGATCCGGAGTAGGTGGTGGGCGTGGAGTACAGCGCCCCGCTGGGCTGGTACAGCCACCCTCGGACGGTAACCGGGGAGGAAGTGGTCGTCAGCCCGATCAAGAAGGCCACCTTGAAGCGTCCGCTCTGGTTGGCGCTGGCGGGCACGGTCCACGCCAGAGACCCGTTGTTGACCTGGGCGCGCAGCTGCCGGGTGGCGGGATCGTAGGAGACGGTGACCGCGGTTTCCTGGCGGCCCGCCTCCTGGGTGGGGCGGTCGGCGAAGACCAGCTGCACCTGCGAGGTGGGGTTGTCGCCCGTGTCGCGCCGGTAGATCCACCACTCCACCATCAAGCTGTTGGCCTGACTCAGCACGCGCTTCTGCGGGGCGTAGGTCGCGCTCCACTCGCTGTACTCGTTGGGGCCGTCCTCGTTGACCGACGGGCCTGCGGTCCACGGTGACCGGGACGGGTAGTAGCGGCCGAGCTGGCCGGTAGAGACGAGCATGCCCAGGTTGGCCTGCCTGCCCCCGTTCAGGCTGGCGAAGAAGACCGATCCCTCACGAGCAGGCGGGCTGGCGTAGATCCCCGACATCCTCAGTGCGTGGTCCACCACCCACTGGGTGTACAGGTACCCACCATCCCATTCGACCCCGGGCGGCAGCCACGCCCGGCCGCGCATCAGCTCGGAGGCGTCCAGCGCGGTCACGTCGGCGGTACCGGTGCGGGCAGTGGCGGACACCCGGCGGATTCGCCCTCGCAGGGCCTGCATTCGCTCCTCCGCGAGCCCCCACTCCAGTACGCAGCTCTGCCCGGGGCGGGCGATGTCGGCGGTGGCACGGGGCGCCCACGGGCTGTACCGGGCGGCGGCGGTCTGCTCACCGGTCCCAGCCAGAGTGACCTGTGCCTCCGCAGCGGAGGACCCAGTAGGCGTGGCGACCTGGGCGGGCAGGGACGTGTCGGATCCGCGGTCCACGGACCAGGAGGTGACCTCGGAGGTGACATCGTGGCCGCCGAGACGCACCTGCACGTCGTAGGTGCGCTGCCCGGCCTCAAGCGCAGCAACGAGTTCGGAGCTACCGGACCGCAAGCGACCTCACCTCCTGGAGCTGTAGGGACAGGGTGCGGTGTGGCAGGGCCGGGGTGTCGACCAGGCCGACCGCGGCGTAGACCGGCGCCCCGTTGCCCAACGGCCGGGCGCCCTCCTCGGGCGGGGCGTAGGACAGGGACGCTTCGCCGATCAGGCGCAGCCCGGACAGGGGCGAGGTGAACACCAGGTGCGGGGTGACGGTGACGGCACCAGCGGGCGCGTCCGCCTCGCACGTCCCGCTGCCGGGCAGTCCGGCCGCTGAGGAGATGACGGCCCCGGTCCAGTCGCGGAAGGTCAGCCACAGCCGCCCAGCGCTGGCGGCCGCGCCGCCGGTGGTGTCGGCGCGCAGGTAGGCGGGCCAGCCCGGCATGATCGGCCATCCGCGCGTGCCGTAGTAGGGGTGCAACCAGGTCAGGTCATCGCCCGCCTGGACGTTCTGGACGCAGGCGTGACGCACTCCTGCCACCAGGCCCACCGCAACGACCCCGGAACCGTCGATGCGGTACAGGTCCTCGGTCGCTGCCGGGGTCGCCCCGGCGAGCGGCCGCCCCCTGCTCTGCTCCGGCGCGAGTAAGTTCGCCGCGTCGGGGTCGATGACCGCGATGGCGGAGTCGGCGCGCGCATGCAGCAGCGCCAGCTCGGTCAGGGCGTCGGCGTCCGCTGGGGTGAGCCGGTCCCACGTCAGGGACGTCGCGCGCGGCGCCCACCGGGCCCGGGACGCGGTGACCTGTCCGTGCAGGGACACATGGGTGGACACGCCCAGGGCAGGGATGCGCTCCCACGCGCCCCGCTCGTCCATGCGGTGCAGCATCCCGAGCGGGCCCAGCCACATGTCCTCCACCGGCGGGGCGGTGGCCACGGTGGGACCGGCCATGCCGTCGGCAGTGCCACGCAGGACCAGGCGGCCGTCGCCAGGTCCCTGCTGGGCTGGCCATCCGTCGGCGGTGCCTCGGATGGCCAGGCGTCCGATGGCGGGGGCGTACCCGGATGCCCATTCGTCAGCAGTGCCTCGGATGAGGAGGCGGCCGTCGCCCGCGCCGGTCTCGGACGGGGGTTGGGGGACGGGCCCGATCCATTCGCCCCCGGCGATGGCTATCTCGTCCACGTAGGCGGGTGGATACCCAAATCCTCCGGCCAGCAGGTCCAGCGTGTCGAGAGGGGCGGCATCGAGGATGGTCGCGCTGGACCAGTCCGGCGCTCCTGTGCTGTGCGGGTCGGTCCACCAGACGCGGATGCTGAACGAAGTTCCGTCGCTGGTGGCAGCCTCGATCCGGATGGGGCGATCTGACAGGTTCGCACTGTGCTCGGTGACGTCCTGGCCGCCGATCTCGTAGGTCGCGAACTCCGGATCGAACTGCCACAGGTAGGTGCCGCCCAGGTAGCCGTAGCAGTAGCCGATGGTCTCCGTGGACCGGTAGAGGTACAGGCGCAGCGACCACGGGCTGGTGGGCGGCACGGTAACGGTCATGCCGCCCTCGCCGTTGTCCGCCCCGGTGCCGTCAGCGGTTCCCAGGCGCACGGACGCACGGCCGTGCGCGGTCCAGGTCAGGGAGTAGTCGACCGATCCCGACACTGCTGAGATGGGGTCACCGTAGCCGGAGGAATTGCTGACGGTGACGGGGACGCCGGGTAGGCCGTCGAAGGTGTTCTGCCAGATGATGGCCACGTCGCCCCCCTTCTATGCGGTGACGAAGTTCTCCGCGTGCAGGCGCAGCGGGCTGATCGTGTACGTGCCGTCGGCGGGGTATTCGACCTTGGTGTCCAGCTCGATGCCGCCCACCCACGCGCCGGTGCTGTCCCAGAGCCCGCACCAGCGCACCCAGTTCCCGCCGGGCACGTCGAATTCGGGTTCGGCGGTGGCGGTGACGATGCCGGACGCGGGTGTACCCCAGGTGACCGGCTGGCGGGTGGTGCCCACGATCTCGTTGGATCCGGTCCCGTCCGGCTCGGCGCTGTGCAGGGACACCTCGACGGCTGCCGCGGCGGCGGCCTGCACGGCCGGGTCGCGTGCCAGGACACTGAAGCTCGACGCCATACTGCTCTCCTTACCTTCGCGCCAGCTGGCGCTCTCCGCGCGCGGTCGCCCGCGCGATCTCCTGGCTGTCGACCTGGACGACGATGTCCTGGTCGCGTAGTTCCCGAAGTGCCTCCAGCACCCGGGCCATGCGCGTCTCCTCGGCCTCCGACATCTGGCTCGCGCTGAAGTCGAAGTCGCTGTCGCGCAGGTTGGGGCCCATGACCGCGGCCCCGGCGACGCTGCTGGTGGCGTCCGCGACGATGCGCCGTCCGCGCTCCAGGCCGTCAGCGATCATCTGGGCGATGGTCTCGCCCGCCTGGTCCGGCGGGTACTGCCTCAGGGGGCCGACCTTGGCCGGGCTGAACGGCAGGTACGCGCGGATCGTGGACGCCAGGCCCGACACCTGTGCCCGTAGGAACGGCATGCGCGACGCGATGCCGTTCATCAGGCCCGAGACGACGTTGCGGCCCGCCTGGTAGAGCAGGTTGCCCAGGTGGCCGACTGCGACCTGGATCGCGTAGGGGATCCGGGAGGCGACGGTCACCAGGTTCTGGAGGCGGGTGCGGCCGCCGGACACCATCCGGGAGAACGCACTCAAGACCAGGGTGGCTGTGGCGTTCGCTGCCACCGACAGGTAGCGGCGGATGCCGTCCGCGCGTGCGAACGCCCCGCGGCTGAAGTCGCCGATCTCGCTGCCGATTTCGCGTAGGGCGTCGCGGGCCCGCTGGCTCATCTCGGCCGACCACAGCACGAACGTGGTCGCCAGCTCGATCCACCAGGCGGCGAGCCGCACCGCCCACTCGATCAGCAGACCGATGGCGCCGATGATCACGGTGATCTCGGGCTCCAGGTCGGAGAGCACGTCCGCCCAGGCCGTCATCTGCTCGGAGATGTTGACGATCATCGGAGGTAGCAGCTCCAGCACTGGCAGCAGCGCCTCCACCAGCGGCGGGATCAGCGGAGCCAGCGCCTCCACCAAATCGCCGAAACTCTCACTGAGCTGGGGCAAAACGGGCGCGAGGTTCTCGGCCAGTTCGGTAGCGATCAGCGCCAGGCCCGGAGCGACCGCGATCAGCGCCTCGGCGAGCGCCCCGGCCAGAACCCCGGCGAGCTGGCCGAGCACCGGCAGCAGCGGCGACAGAGCGATGAGGATCGCGGACAGAGCCCCGCCCATCTCCTCCAGGGCGCCGGACTCCACCAGGGCGTCCACGGCCAGGCCCAAGCCCTGGAGGATCGACATCAGACCGGGCTCCAGCTCGGCCAGAGCGGGCACCAGGCCGTCGATCGCGCGGGTCAAGATCGGACCGAAGGCGGTGGCGAGCCGCCCGACGGTGGGCGCCAGGGTGCCGATCCCACTGGCCAGGGAGGTGAGCACGGGGCCGAGGGCCTCACCGACGTCGGCCAGGCCCTCGAAGACGCCCTCAAGGGCAGCGCCGCCCTCGGCCGTGTTGAAGAAGTCATCGAGAGCGCCCGTCAGGCGCTCGATCGTGGCCAGCAGCCCGCCGTCCCCGGCGGCGCTGAAGATCGACCCGACGATCCCGCCCACGTTCTCGGCGATGTCGCCCAGCTCGGTGAAGATGTCGACCGCGTTCTCGATCCACTCCGCGGCTCGCCCGGACTCGGCGGCGGACGCGGCCCACCGTGCGAAGCCCTCGGCGGCATCGGAGGCGGCAGCGGCGGCCTGCTCGATGTAGGGGAGCCCAACGACGCCCAGGTCGCGGAGCCCGGAGAGCAGACCGGGCAGCACACCCGAGGCGTGCTGCACCGATCGGGCGGTGGAGGCGAACAGCCGGTCCACAGCGGTCAGGGTGCGGGCCTGGCCGACGAACGCAGCCAGGTCGGCAGCGCCCTCGCCCAGAGCCATAGACACCCGGGTCATGCCGCGCCCGAGCACGGGCAGCAGCCGCTCGCCGAGTTCGCGGGCGGGCTCCACCAGGGGCCGGAAGAACCCCTCCTGGACCTGGGAGCGCAGACGGGCCAGGCCAGGCGCCAGGTCAGCCACCGACTGTACGACGGCGCGCGCGGCCGGGGAGAGGTCCTCCATCGCCTCGGACAGCGCCTCGGTATCACCAGTGATCGCGGCGCCGAGCGCTTCACCAACCCCCGACAGCGCTACCGCGAGCGGCCCCAGAGCGGCCGCTGCGGTTCCGGCGGCGGCCGGGAGGGCGGCCAGGATCCCGACGGCGGGGGCGAGTGCGGTGCCGAGCTGGAGGACCGGCACCACTGCGGCGGCGGCGCCGG
>NZ_QPFC01000984.1:0-6183 GCF_003427465.1 Nocardiopsis sp. TNDT3
AGGACTGCACCATGGAGCTGAGCACGCCGCCCGGGCCGACCTCCACGAACTCGGTGACCCCGGCCTTGTGCAGGTGGGCGACGCCGTCGGCGAAGCGGACGGCCTCGCGCACGTGCCGCACCCAGTAGCCGTGCTCGCGGACCTCCTCCCCCGCACGGGCTCCGGTCAGGTTGGACACCAGGGGGAGGACGGGCCTGTGGTAGGAAACGCGTTCGGCGGCGCGGGCGAAGGCGCCGAGCATGGGGTCCATGAGCGGGGAGTGGAAGGCGCGGGAGACCGTCAGCCGCTTGGTGCGGCGGCCCTGCCGGGCGAAGTGGTCGGCCAGGGCGGCCACGGCCGTCTCCTCCCCGGACAGCACGACGCTGTCGGGCGCGTTGACGGCCGCGACGGAGAGCTGTCCGCCGGAGCGGGCGACCGCCTGGCGGGCCTCCCGCTCCTCGGCCTGGACCGCGACCATCGCGCCGCCCTCGGGCAGGTCCTGCATGAGCGCACCGCGGGCGGCGACCAGGGCGGCGGCGTCCTCCAGCGTGAACACGCCCGCCACGTACGCGGCGGCCAGTTCGCCGATGGAGTGGCCGACGACGTGGTCGGGGACCACGCCCAGCGACTCCAGCAGCCGCACCACGGCCACCTCGACCGCGAAGACCCCGGCCTGGGTGTAGAGGGTCTGGTCCAGCAGTTCGGCCTCGGCGGTGCCCTCCCGCGCCCACATCACCGTGCGCAGCGGACGCGGCAGGTGGCGGTCCAGGGCGTCGACGGCCTCGTCCAGCGCACGGGCGAAGGCGGGGTGGGCCTCGTACAGGCCGCGGCCCATGCCCAGGCGCTGGGATCCCTGACCGGAGAAGACGAAGGCCACGGAGCCGCCCGTGTCCGCGCGCCCGCGCACGAGGGCGGCGTCGGGGCGCCCCTCGGCCAGGGCGTCCAGGGCGGCGGTGAGGCCGCCGGTGTCGGAGGCCAGGACGACGGCGCGGTCCTCCAGGCGCGCGCGGGTGGTGGCCAGGGCACGGGCCGTGGCCACCAGGGCCGCGTGTTCCCCGGGGCCGCCCTCGGGTTCGCGGCCCGGATCGGTGGCCGGCGCGGCGCCCAGGTGGGCCGACAGGCGCGCGGCCTGTGTCCGCAGGGCCTCCTCCCCTCGCGCGGAGACCACGAACGGCAGGGTCCGCGGGGCCGGGACGGGTCCGCTCTCCCGCGCGGAGGCCGGGGCCCCGGTGTCGGCGGCCTCTGCGGGCGGCGCCTCCAGGATGACGTGGGCGTTGGTTCCGCTGATCCCGAAGGAGGAGACCCCGATCCGGGCGGGCCGGCCCAGGTCGGGCAGCGGGTGCGCCCGGGTGGCCAGGCGGACCGCGCCGGAGTCCCAGTCCACGTGGGTCGAGGGCTCCTCGGCGTGCAGGGTGGGCGCGACGGTCCCGTGCAGCAGGGACTGCACCGCCTTGACCACACCGCTCACCCCGGCCGCGGCCTGGGTGTGGCCGATGTTGGACTTGAGCGAGCCCACCAGCAGCGGGGCCCCGCGCTCTCCCCCGTAGGCCTCGATGAGGGCCTGGGCCTCGATGGGGTCGCCCAGGGTGGTCCCGGTGCCGTGGGCCTCGACCGCGTCCACCCCGTCCGGGGAGATTCCGGCGTCGTCCAGGGCGGCCCGCACCACGGACACCTGGGAGGGCCCGTTGGGCGCGGTGAGCCCGTTGGAGGCGCCGTCCTGGTTGACCGCGCTGCCCCGGACCAGGGCGAGCACGCGGTGTCCGTTGCGCCTGGCGTCGGAGAGGCGTTCCAGGACCAGCGCGCCCGCCCCCTCGGCGAACCCGGTGCCGTTGGCCCCCGCGCCGAAGGCCCGGCAGCGGCCGTCGGCGGACAACCCCTGCTTGCGGCTGAACTCGGCCAGCACTCCGGGGGTTCCCATGACGGTGGCGCCGCCCACCAGCGCCAGGGAGCACTCCCGCTCGCGCAGGGCGCGCACCGCCAGGTGCAGTGCGACCAGGGAGGAGGAGCAGGCGGTGTCGACGGTCAGCGCGGGACCCGCCAGGCCCAGGGTGTAGGCGATGCGGCCGGAGGCCACGCTGGGCATGGTGCCGGTGAGCAGGTGCCCGTCCTCGGGGGCGTCGGAGAGCCGGGGGCCGTACTCGGCAGCCATCAGCCCCACGTAGACGCCAGTGGGCGTCCCGGCCAGCGAGGAGGGGTCGATCCCGGCGCGTTCGAGGGCCTCCCAGCTCAGTTCGAGCAGCAGGCGCTGCTGGGGGTCCATGGCGGCGGCCTCCTTCGGGGAGATCCCGAAGAACGCGGCGTCGAAGTCGGCGGCGCCCTCCAAGAAGCCGCCCTGGTCCATCGCGGACAGGGGCTCGGAACCGCCGAGCACGGCGTCCAGGTCCCAGCCCCGGTCCTCGGGGAAGGGCCCGATCGCGTCGGTGCCCTGCTCCACCAGATCCCACAGACCCTCTGGCGAGTCCACTCCCCCCGGCAGCCTGCACCCCATGCCCACGACGGCCACGGGGTCGCTTCTGCGGTCCAGTTCCCGGTTGCGGCCGCGCAGGCGCTCGTTCTCCTTGAGAGCGGAGCGCAGCGCGGCGACGAGCTTGGTGTTCTGAGCGCTATCGGTAGCCATCAGCCGTCTCCTGTTCACCGTCGGACGCGGCCCCCTCCCGGCCCAGGGCCAGGTGCAGGAGGTCCTCCACGTCCATGTCGTCGATGCTGCTGCCCGCGTCACCGGGCTCCGTCTCCGGTTCGGCGTTCCCGGACCTCCGCGCGTCCCCGGGTTCCTCCGGTTCGGCGGGGAAGAGCAGGCCCTCCAGGAACCGGGCCAGGGCTCGCGGGGTGGGGTGGTCGAACACCGCGGTCGCGGGCAGGCGCAGGCCGGAGGCGGCGCCCAGCCGGTTGCGCAGCTCGACCCCGGTCAGGGAGTCCAGGCCCAGCTCGCGGAAGGGGCGGTCGGCCGGGACCTGGCCCGCGTCCTGCCGGGACAGGACGAGCGCGGTGCGCTCGCGCACCTCGGTGAGCAGCAACCGTCCGCGTTCGGCCGGGGCCAGCCCGGTCAGACTCCGCCGCGACAGCGGCGGCTCCCCGCCGCCGCCCGTGCCCGGGTCATCCTCCCCGGCGGGTCCGGCGAGCTCGCGCAGGATCGGCAGGTCGGCGCCGTCCCCCAGGTTGAGCAGGGCGGGAACCAGGACGTCGCCCCCCAGGTAGAGGGCGGCGTCCATCTTGGCCAGGGCGCGGTCGACGGGCATCGGGAGCAGTCCGGCGCGGCCCAGGGCGCCCAGGTCACCGCCGTCCAGGTGGGCGGTCATCCCGCTGGCCTCGTCCCACAGGCCCCAGGCCAGCGACAGGGCGGGGAGCCCGCGCTCGCGGCGCAGGCGTGCGAGCACGTCCAGGAAGACGTTGGCCGCCGCGTAGTTGGCCTGCCCCGGGCTGCCCAGGGTCCCCGTCACCGAGGAGAACAGGACGAAGGCGCCCAGGTCCAGGTCCGCGGTCAGCTCGTGCAGGTTCCAGGCGGCGTCCACCTTGGGCCGCAGCACCGCCTCCAGCCGTTGGGCGTCCAGGGACAGCACGGTGGCGTCGTCGAGCACCCCCGCCGTGTGGACGACGGCGCGCAGCGGCCGCTCCCCGGGCAGGGAGTCGATCAGGCGGGCCAGCGCGTCGCGGTCCGCGGCGTCGCAGGCGTGCACCTCCACCTGCGCGCCCAGGCGCCGCAGTTCGTCGGTGCGCCCGTCCTGGCCCCGCGCGGCGGCACCGCTGCGGCTGATCAGGGTCAGGTGGCGCACCCCGTACCCGGTGACCAGGTGCCGGGCCACCTGGTGGCCCAGGGTGCCGGTGCCCCCGGTGACCAGGACGGTGCCGTCCTGGGGGAAGGGCGCCGGGACGGCCAGGACCACGGCCCCGTCCGGGTCGGTGGGTGCCAGGTGCGCGTCACGCAGGTCGTGGACGTCCACCGGGAGCGGGCTGAGGACACCGGAGGCGAACAACTCCATGACGCGGGTGAGCATCTGCCCGACCCGCTCGGCGTCCACGTCCGCCAGTCGGAAGGCCTCGTAGCCGCGCCCCGGGTGGTCGGCGACCGGGGGTTCGGCCCCGTCGCGGGGACCGGTCCCGGTCATCTCCACGAACCGGCCGCCCACTCCGCCGCCGTCGGAGGGCGCGACGAGCAGGCCCATCAGGGCGTCGACACCGTCCCCGGCACGCGTGTCCAGGACCACGTCCACGCCCCTGCCCCCGTTGGCCTCGCGCACGGCGGCGGCGAAGCCGGGGTCGCGGCTGGAGGCCAGGCAGTCCTCGGACAGCCCCAGGCCGACCAGCAGCGGCCACTGGCGCGGGTCGGCGGTGGCCAGGACGTGGGCGCCCATGTGGCGGGCGAGCTGCACCGCGACCGGTCCGGCGCCGCGGGCCGCGTCGTGCACCAGGACGCTCTCCCCGGGGCGCACGGCCGCCAGGTCGACCAGGGCGTGGTAGGCCGTCAGCGCGGGGAACGGGACGGCCGCGGCCTCCTCCAGGCCCCACTCGCGCGGAACCCGTGCGAGCAGGCGCCGGTCGGCGACGGCCGTCGTGGCGAAGGCGTCGTCGAACAGGCCGGTGACGCGGTCGCCGGGGACCAGGTCGTGCACCTGCGCGCCCGTCTCCAGGACCACGCCTGCGCCCTGTGCGCCGGTGCGCCGGACGGAGGCCTCCACGTCGGGGGCCGCACCGGCGGCGCGGACCGCGACACGCACCTGGTGCCCCTCCAGCGGCGCCGCGGCGGCGGGTGCCGCCGACAGAGCGGAACCGTCCGGGCCGCCGACCTCGATCCGCCAGGCCGGACCGGGCGGCACGGGGACGTCGTCCGCATGCGCCGGGACCAGGCGCGGCGCCAGGACCCGACCCGAGCGCAGGGCCAGCTGAGGCTCGCCGAGCGTCGCGGCCGCGGGCAGGACGCGGTGGGAGTCCTCTGACCCGTCGGAGTCCACCAGCACGAACCGGTCGGGATGCTCGCGCTGGACCGAGCGCAGCAGGCCCCACACCGGTGAGGCCGCCGGGCCGCCCAGCCGGTCCTCGGGAGAGGTGGACACCGAGCGCCAGGTCACCAGAACCAGGCGGGCGTGCGCGAACCGGTCCTCGGACAGCCACGTGCGCACGGTGTCCAGGACCGCGTGCAGCCCCTCGTACACCGAGGAGGGGACCGGGTCGTGGTCGGCGTAGACCGCGCGCGGGGGCAGCTCGGCGTAGACGGTGTCGGGGACGGGCGCGTCGGGGGCCAGGTCGCCCAGGGCGGCCAGTCCGACGGGCACCCGCGCGGCCGGTTCCGGCGCCGGAACCGGGTCCCAGCGCACCCGGTAGAGCCCGGGCTCCTCGTCGGGGGCCGGGGGCAGGTCCTCGGCGTCGATCGGGCGCAGCGCCAGCTCGTCCACGCCGACCGCCAGGTCTCCCCGTTCGTCGAAGGCGGTGAGACGGTGGCGGTCGCCGCCCAGCGGCTCCAGGACCACGCGCAGCTCGGCCGGCGGCGGGCCGTCGCGGTCGGGGACGCGCATCCCGCTCCACGCGAACGGGACCAGGGGCGGACCGTCCCGGCTCTCGCCGAAGAGCAGCACGGCGTGCAGGGCCGCGTCCAGCAGCGCCGGGTGGGGGCCGCGGAAGGCTCCCCCGCGGTGCCCCTCGGGCAGGGCGACCGTGGCCAGCAGCGTGTCACCCCGCCCCCGCCACACCGATCGCAGCCCGCGAAAGACCGGCCCGTAGGCGTAGCCGCGCCGCGCCAGCCGCCCGTAGTCCTCGTCATACCCGAACGGCGCCGGGGCCGCCTCCGGCGGCGGCCAGGCCCCCGCGGACGGAGCCTCCCCGCCGGTGTCGGGTTCCAGCGCGCCCGAGGCGTGCCGGGTCCACTCCCCCGCGTCGGGGCCGCGCGAGTGCACGCTCACCGCGCGGCGCCCGCGCGCGTCGGGCGCGGCGACGGTCACCTGCACGGAGGTCTCCCCGCCCCGGGGCAGGATGAGGGGCCGCTCCAGGGTCAGGTCGGCCACGGCGGCGGCGCCGGTGTGCGCTCCGGCGTACAGGGCCAGTTCGGCCAGCGCCGTCCCGGGCAGGACGACCCGGCCCAGGAGCCGGTGGTCGCGCGTCCAGGGGTGGGCGGCCTCACCGATCCGGCCGCCGAACACGGTGCTGCCGTCGACCAGCTCCAGGCCCGGTCCGTCCAGCAGCCGCGGGGCCGCGGCGGGGGCCGCCTCCGGGGCG
>NZ_QPFC01000985.1:0-2020 GCF_003427465.1 Nocardiopsis sp. TNDT3
GCGGGGTCGAGGGCGGGGGCGTCCCGTTCCTCCGCGCCCGCGGCGGCGGAGGCGTACCCCGTCAGCCCTCCGGCGCCGATTCCGGCGATCCCCGCCGCCCCCACGGCGGTGAGCAGACCGCGCCGGGAGAAACGGGGCGGTTCGTGCGCGTCCCCCGTCACAGCAGCGCGCCCCGGAGTTCGGGCAGGAGTGCGGCGATCTGGTCCGCCTCGGTGCCCTCGTCGAACATGCCCGCCGCTCTGCCGTCGGGGAGCAGGACGACGATCCGGCCCCCGTGGGAGACCAGGTACTCGCCCTCGCTCTCCTGGGGCGCCCCGACCGGGATGCCGTAGTCCGCGGCGGCGTCCACCGTGGCGTCGATGTCCCCGCGCACCCCCTGGAAGGCCGGGTCGAAGCGGTCCAGCCACGAGCGCAGCTGTTCGTCGGTGTCGCGCCCGGGGTCGGTGCTGACCATGACGACGTCGTAGTCCCCGGCCTCCTCCCCCGCCTGGTCCAGGGCCAGGTTGATCTCGGCCATGGTCATCGGGCACACGTCCGGGCAGCTGGTGTAGCCGAAGAAGAGCAGGGTGAGGCGGTCGTCGGCGACGTCGGCGAAGGTCCAGGGTTCACCCTCGACCGTGGCCAGCCGGACGGTGGAGGCGGCCATCGGCTCGTCGGACAGGTCCAGGAAGTACTCGGTCTCGGCCAGGGTGTCGGCCGGGTCCGCGGCGCAGGAGGTGACCAGGGCCAGTGAGGCCGCCGCGGCCAGCGCACCGCGCACCGTGCGGGAGAGGGGAGAGCGGGTCATCGTGTGTCTCCGTAAGTCGTTGGACGGCCCGGAAGGGCCGGATGTGGCTGATGTGGCTCTGCTCGGGTGGCTCCGCAGGGGTGACCGTCCCTCCCCCGCACGGCTCCCCGCGCGCGGGCCACACCGGGCACGGGCAGCGGGTGGCGGCGCACGCGCGCCGCGCAGGGCGCACGGGAGCCCCGCGCCGTGGGCGCGTGGGGCCGTACACGGCGCGCGAGGCGGCGCGGGATCCGCCCGGGCGTACCGGGGACGGCGGATCACCGCGGCCGAATCACCGGGGCCGGGTCACCAGGGGCTGGGCGTGCCCGTCGGCGGACGCCCTCGGATGGCGACGCGGGGCGGACCGGGTACGGGAAACGACCGCGCCCGGGGGCGCGGGCGGAAGGCCACGGCGCGCACGACGGCTCCGTGCGCCGGGGACGGACCCGGCACGGGTGCGGCCCGGAAAGGCGCTGGAGGCTCAGGCGGCGCCGAGCGGGGAGGGCGGACCCCGCAGGACCCGGGTGTGGCGCAGGTAGGGAAGGAGCGACGGCGGGCGCTCGTCGTTCCACCGCCCGGGGCCGCCCGCCCGGACCGGCGGCGCGGTCGCCCCGGCCAGGACCAGCAGGAGCGGGAGAAGGGTGAGCGCCATGAAGCGCAGGAACACGAAGAGCGCGTCCTCCCCCCGGTGCAGCCACCACGCGCTGACCAGCGCGGCCAGCACGTGGACGGCGATCATCTGCCACCCCGAAAGGGCGGAGTGGGTGACCGCGTCAGCGGAGTGGGCGCCGTGCGCGCTCGGGTCCCGCCCCGTGTTCTGGGTGTAGCTGAAGGCCACGTGGAGGGCGAGCTGTCCCCACAGCATCCAGCCGACGAGCATCACCGGGCCGTAGCGGCGTCCGGCGGCGGCCCAGGACACGCCGAGGACGGCGGCGCAGCCCAACAGCAGACCCGCGAGGGGGACGTCGTGGCCGGAGCCGAGGGCGTGGCCGTGCGCGGACACGCTCGCGCACACCAGGGTGAACACCCCGGCGCGCAACGGACGGCACGGCTGGCTCTCTGACATCTCCCGCATATCGTCTCACCCCCGCCACGCACCGCCGGAGCGGGACGGTCTTGGCCCTCCGGAGGACGGCGCGCGGCGGCGGATCCCGCCCTGCGGCTGGCGGCCCGGCGGAACGGTCCGGGGTCCGGCACGTCCTCGGTGCGCCTCCGGTGCCATCGCACCGGGCGGGGTCAGGCGGCGGGGCGGCG
>NZ_QPFC01000986.1:0-3895 GCF_003427465.1 Nocardiopsis sp. TNDT3
TGTCCGCCGACGGCTCGCAGGTCGTCGGCGGACAGGTCACCGACCCGGCCCAGGACACGGCCGCCCAGGACGCGGAGGTCCACGCCACCGTGCTCACCGTGGTCCTCAGGAACGACTCCGACGACCTGAAGGTGTTCGAGCGGATCACCGTCCGGACCGAGGACTTCGTTCCGGTCACCGAGTGCGTCGACGGCGTCGGCGGACCCATCGAGGTGACGGCCTCCTACGAGATCGACCTGCCCGCGGTGGGCGAGGAGTCCTCCACCGACATCGCCTACGCCCTGGAGCCCAAGAAGGCGGAGGCGCTCGAACTCCCAGTGGGTGCCAACGACCTGGGCGGGGGCGTCGCCCTGGTCCGGATCACCCTGCACGAGAGCGGGGGCGACACCGAGGATGTGGGGAGTATCGCCGTGCTGACCGTCCCGGGCACCTGGAACCTGTACCCCCGCCCCCTGCACCGGCTCGACATGGGGAGTATGCCCTCGCCCCGGTGCGTGCACGAGACCCACGACGGCCTCCTCGCCCTCATCGGGGAGGCCCCCGAGGTCGCCGACAACGTCCGCACGCTCACCGAGAACGTCGGTGAGACCTCCCGGCAGCTGGGCGGCTGAGCGGTCCGGACGCCGGGCCCCGGTTCCGGAGGGCGCGTGCGGAACGGAGGCCGTGACCGGGCCGATCGCCGGGGGGAGAGTGACGTCGCAGCCAGAACCTCTCCGACGGCGGCTCGACCGCGCTCGGGCCCGAGGAGGCCCGTCGGGGCAGCGGTGTGCTCGCGGACGGGAACACGTTCACCCCGGCCTTTCCCGAGACCGGCGACGGCGGGGCCGTCACGCGGGTCGACGTCCGGCCCCCGCCCGGCGGCAGGGCTTCCCGGTCCGGACATCCGACCTCTAATCTGGCTCGCATGAACGCCACCGCGGGCAACGGCGCCCCCACCCTCACCATCCCCATCGGATACAACGGCCCCGACGGTTCGGGCAACGGCGGCTACACCGCCGGACTGCTCGCCGCGCGGCTCACCTCCGTCGGCGGACCGGCCGTGCGGGTCACCCTGCGCACCCCGCCGCCCCTGGGCCGCCCGCTGACGGTGGAGAGCGGCCCCGAGGGCGCCCTGCACCTGACCGACTCCGGCGCCGGGGAGGACGCCCGCCTGGTGGCCGAGGCGGTGACCGCCGACCTCCCCCGTGACTCCGCCATTCCCGGCGGCCCCGTCACCGTGCCCGAGGCCCGCGAGGCCGAGGAGCGCTACGCGGGCCTGACCGACCACCCCTTCCCGCGCTGCTACAGCTGCGGCCCCGAACGCGCCGAGGGCGAGGGCCTGCGCCTGTTCGCCGGTTCCGTGCGCCCGGGCACCGGCCCCGACGGGGTCGGCAACACCGTCGCCTGCGCCTGGACCCCGCACCCGTCCCTGGACGAGGGCTCCGACGCGGTCGGCCCCGCCCAGGTGTGGGCCGCACTGGACTGCCCCGGCGGCTGGTCCAGCGCCATCTCCGGCCGCCCCGCCCTCCTGGGCCGCATCACCGTCCGCGTGGACGAGCTGCCCAGGATCGGTGAGGCCCACGTGGTGATGGGGTACCTGGAGGCGGTCGACGGCCGCAAGATCACCACCGCCAGCGCCCTCCACGACGGCGAGGGCCGCCTCCTGGCCCTGGCGAGGGCCACCTGGATCGCGCTCCGGGCCTGATCCGGGGCTCCGCGAGCCGCTACGGTGAACCCTTGTGGCACTCGAACGCGCGCGGCCGGCCGCGCTGACCGACAGCAGTGACGCCTCCGGCGCGCCCGCGCCGCAGGCCTCGGCCCCGCGCGGAGGGCGGGGCGCGCGCGGACGCGACCCCGAGCGGCGCCGCGCCATCCTGGACGCGGCCGACCGGGTGATCCAGCGCGACGGCCCGGACGCGTCGATGGTGGTCATCGCGGCCGAGGCCGGGATCAGCAAACCGATCCTGTACCGGCACTTCGGTGACAAGGGCGGCCTGTACCGGGCACTCGCCCGGCGCCACGTGGACCCGCTCATCGAGCGCATCCGCGAGGAGCTGCACCAGCACACCGAGTTCGAGGTCCGGGCCCGCGCCACGGTCGGCGCCTACCTGTCGATGATCTCCCAGAACCTCAACCTCTACCGGTTCCTGATGGACCGGGCCACCTCCGAGGACTCCCGGACCCGCGGCGACCTGGGCATGATGGTCCGCCGCCTGGGCGAGGAGCTCGCCGACCAGCTCGTCGCCGAACGGCGCGTCGGCGACCGCCCGCGCTCCCAGATCGTCGCGCACGCCGTCGTGGGCATGGTGCAGGCGGCGGGGGAGTGGTGGCTGGAGCACCCCGAGGTCGGCGAGGAGGAGATCATCGACGACCTCACCGCCGCGGTGGTCGGCGCCATCCGCGCCGGCGAGACCTAGACGGTTTTTTCGTTCCCTCCCTTGACCTGGAGTGCGCTCCAGGTCCCATGCTTTCTGTTCATGAGGGACTACTACACGCCGGGCCAGGTCGCGCAGCGCTTCGACCTCACCCTGGACACCCTGCGCTACTACGAGAAGGCGGGGCTGCTGCGCCGGGTCGAGCGCTCTCCCAGCGGGCACCGCCGCTACCGGGCCGACGACGTCGAACTGCTCGACATGATCCGGTGCCTGCGCGAGACCGACATGCCCATCGTCCGGCTGCGCGAGTTCGCCGAGCTCATCCGCGAGGGCGAGCACACCGTTCCCGACCGCCTGGACCTGCTCCAGGGCCACCAGGAGCGGCTGGACGAGCGCATGGAGGAGATGCGCCGGTGCCAGACGGTGATCCAGCACAAGATCGACTACTACCGCGGCGTGCTCGCCGCCCGCGCCCCCGAACCCCTCAAGGAGACCTCCTGATGCGCTACACCACCATCGGCGACCGCCGCGTCAGCGCCCTGTGCCTGGGCGCGATGAAGTTCGGCAGCGAGACCGACGACGCCACCTCCGCCGCGCTGCTCGACCGCTTCGTGGCGGCCGGGGGCACCTTCGTGGACACCGCGGACTGCTACCAGTACTGGGTGGAGGGCTTCGAGGGGCACGAGAGCGAGACCTTCCTGGGCCGCTGGCGGCGCGAGCGCGGCGTCACCGACGAGGTGGTCATCGCCACCAAGCTCGGCGCGCAGCCCACCGTGCCCGGCACCGGCGCGGAGACCAAGGAGGGGCTGTCGGCGCGGGCCGTGGCGACGGCCGCCGAGCGCAGCCGCGAGCGCCTGGGCATGGACCGCCTGGACGTGCTCTACGCCCACAACGAGGACCCCAGAACCCCGCTCCCGGAGACCCTGGAGGCCTTCGCCGCCCTGGTCGGCGAGGGCGCCGTCTCCCACCTGGGGCTGAGCAACCACCGCGCCTGGAAGCTGGAGAGGGCCCGCGCCGTCACCGAGGCCCGGGGGTGGCCGCGCCCCCGCGTGCTCCAGTACCGGTACAGCTACCTCCAGCCCCGCCTCGACCTGCCGCTGCGGTCCGCGGGCCACATGCACGCCACGCCCGAACTCCTGGACTTCGTCCGCGCCGAGGCCGCAGAGGGCCGCGAGTACACGCTGGTCGCCTACACCTCGCTGCTGTGGGGCGCCTACACCCGTCCGGAGAAGGCCGCCGAGCTGGACCGGGCCTACGACCACCCGGGGACCCCCGCCCGCCTGGCCGTCCTGGACGAGGTCGCCCGCGAGACCGGAGCCACCCGCAACCAGGTCGTGCTCGCCTGGCTCATGGGCAGTGACCCGAAGGTGGTGCCGCTGGTGGGGGTGAGCTCCCTGGAACAGCTGGACGAGGCGATCGAGGCCACCGACCTGGTGCTCAGCGACGAGCAGTGGAGGCGCATGGCCGAGGCGGGGTAGCCGGTGGCCGACGGAGAGGGCCGGGCCGCCGCGTCGTCCGCAGGGTGAGGGCCCGACCCGGCG
>NZ_QPFC01000987.1:0-3687 GCF_003427465.1 Nocardiopsis sp. TNDT3
GCACGGCGCCGTGCACGCCGGGCGCGAGGACCTCGACCCCAACCTGCGGTGGATCGCGGAGCACACCAACCCCGAGGGCTACAGCGGCGACCTGCGCGGTGCCGTGGCCGGGGCGGACGTCTTCATCGGCGTCTCGGCCCCCAACCTCCTCAACGGCGACGACATCGCCGAGATGAACGAGGACGCCATCATCTTCGCGCTGGCCAACCCCGACCCCGAGGTCGACCCGGACGTGGCCCACCTGCACGCCTCCGTGGTGGCCACCGGCCGCAGCGACTACCCCAACCAGATCAACAACGTGCTGGTCTTCCCCGGCTTCTTCCGCGGTCTGCTGGACGCCCAGAGCCACGACGTCACCTCGGACATGATGGTCGCCGCGGCGGAGGCCCTGGCCGACGTCGTCACCGAGGACGAGCTGGGCCCCAACTACATCATCCCCAGCGTGTTCCACTCCGACCTGTCCACGCACGTGGCCACGGCCGTGCGCGAGGTCGCCCAGCGCGGCCAGGCGGCCGCACAGGCATAACGGCCCGGAAACACCGGCGGTCCGCCCGTCGTTCCGGGGTAGGTGGGAGGGCATGGACCAGCCGATGACCGGGCGCCTCCTGGTGGCCGCCCCCATGCTCCAGGAGGACTCCTTCCGCCGCTCGGTGGTGTTCGTCGTGGACGACGCCGCCGACGGCACCCTGGGGGTGATCCTCAACCGCCCCCTGGGGATGGCCGTGGACGAGGTCGTCACCGACTGGGGCGCCTACGCCAGCGAACCGGCGGTGATGTTCTCCGGGGGTCCCGTGGGCCTGGGCTCCGGCATCGCCCTGGGGGCGGCCGGGCCCGGTGAGCCCCCTCCCGGCTGGTCCCCGCTGGAGGGCCTGGACCCGCACCTGGGCCTGGACGGGATCGGCGTGGTCGACCTCGACGGCCCCGCCCAGGTGCTCGGCGGGGCGCTCGGCGCGTTCCGCCTCTTCGCGGGCTACGCGGGGTGGAGCGCGGGCCAGCTGGCCGGGGAGATCGAGGAGGGGGCCTGGTACGTCGTCGACGCGGTCGCCGACGACGTCTTCACCACCGCGCCCGAGGGGCTGTGGTCGCGGGTGCTGCGCCGCCAGGGCGGGGAGATGGCGCTCCTGTCCACCTTCCCCGACGACCCCGCCATGAACTGAGCAGCCGGGCGGGGCGCGGCACCCTATACCGTGGAACGCAGACGTCGAAAGGTGTGAGGCACGATGGCGATGGACATCCTCAACAAGGTCCTCCCGGACAGCGAGACCAAACCGGACATCTCCCACGACGGCGGGGACCGGGAGCGGTTCGCCCACTACGTGCAGAAGGACAAGATCACCGCGAGCGCCGTGACCGGCGACCCCGTGATCGCCCTGTGCGGCAAGGTGTGGGTGCCCAACCGCGACCCCAAGAAGTTCCCCGTGTGCCCCGAGTGCAAGAAGGTCTACGAGGAGATGATGAAGTAGCCCTCCCGCCCGGACGGCCGACGGCTTCCGAGGAAGCGGCCGCGTGTCCGGCGCGGACCCCGCCGTGCCCGGGCACCGCGCGCGGCGGACACGACGAAGGCCTTGACACACGGCGTGTGCCAAGGCCCTCGTGTCACCCGGGGGCCGACCGGTCGCGTGACGGGGCCCCGCGGACCCCGCTCCGCGCGGGCGCGCGGGAACCGGTCAGGCGGTCCTAGACCGCAGACTCCTCGTCCCCGTCGGGGGCGGGACCGCGCCTGCGGGCCGCGTACACCGCCGCGCCGCCCGCGCCGACGGCCACCGCGGCCGCGGTCAGCAGGCCGGCCAGCGCGACACCGGTGTTGGGCAGGCCCGGAGTGCCGCCGCCGTCTCCGTCACCGGGGCCGGGCGTGGGGCCTCCGTCACCGCCCCCGCCCGGAACCCGGACCTCCTCGTCCACGCTCACGGTCAGCGAGACCGGGTCCAGCTGCTCCCCGACGGCATAGAAGTCCGCGAACGCGGGCACGCCCTCGGCGGTCAGGGTCGCGGGGATCGGCTCCCAGCTCAGGACGCCCTCCTCCAGCGTGTAGTCCACCCCGGTCAGGTCCAGGTCGGCCAGCGCCACGTCCTCGTACGTGACCGGCTCCTGCCCGCTCAGCGGCTTGCTGGTCACGTCGGCGTACAGCACGCCCGCCGCGCCGTCGACCGTCACGCGCGGGTCGCTGACCGTCATGCTCAGCAGCGGGTCGGCGCCGTCGTGGACGTGGCCCTCGAAGAGCACGGTGCCCTCGAACGCGATGTCGGCGGTGGACGCGGACAGGTCCACCTCACCGCTGCCGTCGGTGAACGCGAAGGTCCCGTCCTCGTTCTGGCTGGCGCCGTCGCTCGGGGTGATCTCGCCCCGGGCGATGCTGCCGGTGATGTAGTCGCGGAAGGACTCCTTGACGCCCCAGTCCGCGCGGCCGTTGTGGACGGTGAGCGGGCCCTCGGCGGGGTCGGTCGGCTCCCCGGTCGGGTCGGTCGGGTCCGTGGGCTCCTCGGTGGGTTCCTCCACGGCGGTGAAGGAGACCGGCGTCCACACGTCCTGGTCGCGGTTGGCGATGTCGGTGTGGTCGTTGAACACCGCCACGTAGCACTGCGTCCGCGCGCAGTCGTGGACGGTGCCGTCCGTCTCGTAGGAGCCGGTCACCCGGAGTTCGGCGCTGAAGGAACCGTCCTCGCCGGGGGCGTCGGCCCCGCGCAGCCACACCGCGCCGGTGTGGTGGGCCGGGTAGGAGTCGGCGGACTGCGGGACGGCGGTCAGGGCCGCGTAGACGCCCTGGCCGGGGCGGAAGCCCGTGCCCTCGACGGTGACGGTGTCGCCCGCGGGGTCCAGGTCGCTGGCCGGGGCCACCGTGACGCGCGGGTCGTGCACCGGCTCCCCGGGGCCGCCCGGGTCGGTGACGTCGTCGATCCCGGCGGTGAAGGAGAGCGGGTCCATCGGGGCGCCCGCGGCGTAGAAGCCCGCGAACGGCTCCACCGCGTCGGCGTGCAGCGTGCCCGCCGTGGAGGTGAAGGTGATCTCCTCGCCCTCCACGGCCACCTCGGCGCCGGTCAGCTCGGTGACCGCGACCTCGCCGTACTCGACCAGGCCGCCCGGGGGCAGGTTGGGGTTGGCCCCGCCGAACTCGCGGCTGGTGACGTCGGCGAAGACCGTGGCGGTGTCGCCCTCGAACACCACCCGGGGGTCGGAGACGCGCACCTCCAGAACCGGGCCCTGGCCGTAGTCGTGGCCGCTGAAGACGACCGTCCCGGAGAAACTCACGTCACCGGAGGCGTCCTCCTTGGAGACCGTGCCCCCGGCGGCGGGGAAGTCGACGGTGCCGTCGGCCAGGAGGGTCGCCCCGTCGGAGGCCTCGTAGCCGCCGTGCGCGATCGGGCTGCCCACGTAGTTGCGGAAGGACTCCTTCACGCCCCAGGAGGCGGAGCCTCCGGTGAGGGGAAGCACCTCGTCGGCGGAGGCGGTCGGGGCGGCGGCCACGGCGAACGTGCCGCCCAGGGCGGCCGCGCCCGCGTAGGCGGTGAGGAGGCGCAGCGCCCGGCGGAGTCCGCCCGGTGCCGTGCTCCCTCGGGTCGGGGTGGTGGTCATCGTCGGTCCAATCCGTGAAGGGGATGGTGGTGGTCGGTCCCCGGCGACTGCCGGGGCCTGTCGTGCGGCGGATCCCCGTGGAGCGGGCGCGGTGGGGTGCGCCTGGGGCGAGGGGGG
>NZ_QPFC01000988.1:0-1379 GCF_003427465.1 Nocardiopsis sp. TNDT3
GGCCCGAGGGACCGGAGGGGCCGGAAGGACCTGAAGGGCCTTCCGCCGGCGGCTCGGCGCGGTGACGGCGCCCGGACGGCTGTCCTTCGGGACTCAGCGGGTCGTACCCGCCGCCGCGGGATGCGTGCCGGGAGGTGCGGAACTCACCCGTGCCGGAGTCCTCGTTCCAGTCCGCCGGTTCGGGGCGCGCCCTGCGGCCGCGCGAGGGCGGCTGCGCGGGCGGGGGGCCGCTGAGCGGGTCGTAGTCGTAACCGCGCTCGCGGTCGGCTCGCCCACGATAGGGAGTGTCGGGGTAGTCATCCCTGTCGTTCATCATTCTCCCTGGCTGGAGCGGACGATCTCGCCCGGGGGATGGCCTGTTGACCGTTCCTGGTCCAAGGCGCTCTGGAGGAGCACGGTGGCGGCGGCCTGGTCGATGACCGACCTGCGGGCCCGGCCGCCCTTGGCGCCCTTGGCGGCGAAGGAGGCGCCGGAGAGCAGCTGGCTCTGGGCGGTCACCGTGGTGAGGCGTTCGTCGACCAGGCGGACGGGGACGGGGTGCAGGAGAGCGGCGAGCGTACGCGCGAAATCCCTCGCGGAGCGGGCCGCCGGGCCCTCCTCCCCCGACAGCGAGGCGGGGTAGCCCACCACGACCTCCCGTGCCTGCCGTTCCAGGACCAGCAGGGCGATGCGCTGCGTGTCGCCCTTTCCCCTCCGGATGGTCTCGACCGGGCTGGCGAGCATGCCGCTGGGGTCGCTCGCGGCGACTCCGATGCGTGCGTTGCCGGGGTCGACGGCCAGGCGCACACCGTGCCTCACGAGGACCTCTTCCCGGAACCGGGAGCGGTGCTCGGGCGGGCCGTGCCGTTGCGGACACGGCACCGCGGCTGGGAAATCCTCAACACGGTGGTCCTGTTCGTCAGCTGGATCGCGGGAAAGTCCGCACAGACAGCCGTGTGATCGGCTGTGACGCGCCACAGTATGCCCGATTCGATGACAGCACGCAGCCTCAACGGTGTTGGGCGCCGTGCGGGGCCGCGGGCCGCGTCGGCCGCCTCGTACGGGGCGGTTCCGGCGGGGTCCGGGTCGGACGCGCTCCGTCAGAGTGTAAAACACCCCGGAGCCGGTGCTGCGCGGGCGAACGCCGCCGCGACACCCGGCCGCCGGGCCCGGGGCGGTTCCCCCGCAGGTGGCGGCGGGTCCGGGCCCGGTGGGGGCAAGCGTGCCCGAGCACCGTGGAATCCTCCACATAGTCACGCTTGGTTATGTTACATATTCATTTAGTGTCCACGCGGGGTTCGGTCGGCGCGCCCGGGGAAACGGCCGGGCCGGGTGGTCCTCGTCACGCCGGACACACGCCCGCGCACACGCGTCGGGCGTGCGCGGCACCGGTGCCGCGC
>NZ_QPFC01000989.1:0-1348 GCF_003427465.1 Nocardiopsis sp. TNDT3
CGACCGCCCCGGCCGGATCCGGCCGGGGCGGTCGTCGATACCGAGACGGGCTACAGCTTCGAGGCCGCCGCCTCGTCCACCCAGAACACGGTCCGCTCCGCGCCGCGCGCACCGGCCACGGGGGCCTCGTCCACGCTGCCCCCGGCCAGGCCCAGCCGCACGGCCTCGGCCTTGCCCTCTCCCGAGGCCAGCACCCACACCTCGCGGGCCGTCCGGATCGACGGCAGCGTCAGGGTGATCCGCCGCGGCGGGGGCTTGGGCGAGTCGTGCACCGCGGCCACCGACGCCTCGTCCTCGCGCACCCCCGGCAGACCCGGGAAGAGCGAGGCCACGTGCGCGTCCGGGCCCACGCCCAGCAGGCACACGTCGAACACGGGCACCGGTCCCCGTGCCCGCGCGGCCACCGCCAGCTCCCGGCCGTAGCGGGTGGCGGCGTGCTCGACGTGGTCGCCGTCCAGCCCGTCGGAGGCGGGCATCGGGTGCACGTTGTGCGCGGGCACCGGAACCGCGTCGATCAGCGCCGCGCACGCCTGGGTCTCGTTGCGCTCGGGGTCCTTGTCCGGCAGGAAGCGCTCGTCACCCCACCACAGGTGCACGTGCGACCAGCCGATCCCGGCCTCCAGGGCGTGGTCGCGCACCGCCTCCAGCGTGCGGATGCCGATCCCGCCCCCGGTCAGCACCAGGTGGAAGTCGCGCTTGTCCGCCTCGGCCTGGACGATCATGTTCACCAGCTTCAACGCGACGCTGTCGGCCAGCGCCCCCGCGTCGGAGTGGCGGACGATCTCCGGTTCGCTCATCCTCGTGCTCCGCTTCCGGACAGCAGCGGCTCCAGGTGCCGGGCCGCGCTCTCGTAGATCTCGTCGGGGTCCAGACGGCGCAGCTCCTCGGCCAGAGCCCCGGAGGCGGCGCGCCGCGACAGGGCCACCGTCTGGTCGGGCTGGCCGAACCGCGACAGCGTGGCCACCCGGCCGTCCACCCGGGAGATCGTGATGTCCCCCTGGTCGGTGGTCAGGCGGACCTCGGTCAGGCCGGGGCCGTGCGAGGTCTCGCGGGACACCGGCACGTCCAGCCGGTCCGACAGCCACGCGGCCAGCAGTTCGGCGCTCGGGTAGTGCGACTCGGCCGTCACACTGGCCGAGGTCACCCACCCGCAGGGCTGGTCCATGGCGCTGGCCAGCAGCGAGCGCCACGGCGTCAGCCGGGTCCAGGTCAGGTCGGTGTCGCCCGGGCTGTAGTGGGACACCCGCTCCAGCAGGTCGCTCACCGGGTCCGGTGCGCGCAGCGCGTCGGTGATCCGGCGCTGGGCCAGGCGTCCGATCGGATCGGCGGCCGGGTTGGCCGGGCCCAC
>NZ_QPFC01000107.1:0-3705 GCF_003427465.1 Nocardiopsis sp. TNDT3
GTGGGGGCACGTGTGAGGGAGGGCCTCCGCGGTGCGCGGGGGCCCTCCTGGCGGGTGTGGGGGTCTGTCAGGGCCAGCGCATGTCGGTGGCGGGGCCCAGGTCGCTGACGCGGGTGCTGCTGTGGGCGTCCAGGGCCTTCTTGAGTTGGTCCCAGGACTGCTGGGGGGTGTTGTCGGTGTTGTTGCAGGTGCGCTGTTGGCAGGCGGTGTACTGGGACATGGCTCCGGCGAAGCGCAGGGGGTCGTTGGCGTTGGTGTGGCCCCAGCGGCTGATGTTGGCCCACTGGTCGGCCTGGATGCCGTCGGTGCGGTAGATCTGGGGGATGACGTGGACGCGGGGGTTGCCTCCGCCGGCCATGTGGTGGACGTCGGCCAGGCGCCAGCCGTTGGCGCAGTCGCCCGAGCCGGTGGTGGGGCAGGAGTCGGCGGAGTTGGCGGCGTAGAGCGGTGTGGTGGTGGCCTGGGTGTAGGCGGCGAGCCAGTCGCGGGCCCAGGCGGGGGTGGACCAGGAGGGTTCGGCGTCCAGGGCTGCGGTGATGGTGACGGCCTCGGTGGTGGAGGCGTCCTTGACGGTGGTGACCAGGTCGGCCCAGCGCTGTCCGGCGTGGGTGCCGGTGATGCCGCCGTCGTCCTTGTTGTTGACGCCCAGGGCCAGGTGGGCGGTGGCCTGGTCGGTGCGGCACTCGGTGAAGCCCTGGGCCCAGTGGTGGGCGTAGGCGGCGGCCTTGCTGTAGGCGGAGCGGGGTGTGGTGGAGTTTCCCGCCCTGCCGGGTTCTCGGAGGGTGTCGTCCTTTTCCTGGGTGCCGAAGAAGAGGATGCGCGGGCCGGTGGCGCCGGTGCGTCCTTCGGTGCATCCGGCCTCGTGGGCTTGGGTGGAGGTGGCGTCGGTGAGGGGGACGTAGCGGCTGGTGGTGTGGCCGGGGTAGGCGGTGGTGGTCGCGGTGGTGGCGTGGGCCGGTGCGCCCAGGGCGGTCAGGGCGGCGGCGAGCGCGGTGGTGGCGAGCATGCGTGCGGTGGAAGCCATGGGGTCATTGTGTGGGATAGTGATCGGTTGTGCACGCATCGTGATATGGGTGGCGTGTTCGGTGTTTGGGGTGGTGCGGCGGGTGCGGGTTCGGGTTTTTGGCGCAACTCGCCGCCGACGATTTCCCGTGGGTTGCCACGACCTGTGATGATCAGGAGTGTGTGGCGTGAACTGATCCTGGAGATGTATCCCGAGGCCGATCTGAGCGATCCGGCCGATGAGGTGACCCTGGCCGAGGTGGAGAAGCACCTGATGCTGCCCCTGCCCTTCGAGCTGGCCTCGTTGCTGCGTGAGACCGATGGGGTGACCAACGAGTACGGGGACGCGGTGGTGTGGAGTGCGCGGCGTTTGGTGGAGGACAACCTGGCGATGCGCCGGGAGCCGGACTATCTGGAGCTGTACGCGCCCTTCGACGAGATGATCTTCTTCGGTGATTCCGACATGGGGCCGCAGTTCGCCTACGTGCACACCGACTACGGTCCGGGGATTGTGGTGTGGGACCATGAGAGTGACCGGCGACGCCTGGTGGTGGTGTCGTTGCGCGACTACCTGGCGCGGTGTCTGATCCAGGGCAACTCCTGGTTTCGTTGAAGTGTGGTGAGAGTAGGACCATGTCGGAGCATGGCGGGGTTGGCGTCGTCGTTCAGGGCCGGGAGGTCGCGGATTTCCCCGAGTGGGCTCCGGAGGCGGCGCGCGGCCGGGTGCGGCGGATCACCGTGACGGGTGAGGAGGTGCTGCACCGGCGTGGTGTGGATGTGGCGCCGCAGATGTGGGGTTCGGCGGAGTTGGCCGGGCTCATCGACGACATGTTCGTGACGATGTACGCGGCCGAGGGTGTGGGGTTGGCGGGCAGCCAGGTGGGTGTGGACCTGCGGGTGTTCGTCTATGACTGCCCTGATGATGATGGTGTGCGTCATGTGGGGCATGTGGTCAACCCGGTGTTGGACGAGCGCGATCCCGATGACGCGGTGGTGGTGGAGTCGGAGGGGTGTTTGTCGGTTCCGGGGCCGCACGCGGATCTGGGGCGGGCCGAGCACGCCACGGTGCGGGGAGTGGACCGGGACGGCAATCCCGTGGTCGTCAGCGGTAGCGGGTACTTCGCCCGGTGTTTGCAGCACGAGACCGATCACACGCTGGGGCGGTTGTACGTGGACCGGTTGAGTACGCGTGAGCGCAAGCGGGTGCTGAAGAAGATGAACGAGATGGCCAACGACGTGTTCGCGCGTCGTGAGGAGCGGGCCGAGGAGCTGGCGCGGGAGCTGGCTGGCTGAGCGGGGCTGTGTGCGGGGGTGTTCCGGGTGCGGAACGCCCCCCTTTTTTTGTGGGGCGGGGTGGTTGGTTGGTGTGGCTGTGGGGGGTCCTTTGGCTGGGTTGACGGGCCGAAGTGGCGGGTGTGGGGGCTCCATTGGGGGTGATTGGCTCCTTTTGTGGCCCCGTTGGCGGGAGTTGTGGCCTTTTCGTGACCGTAGGGGGCGGTAGATTGCCCGGCATGCGTAACGGGGACGAGGTCGGCCAGGAGCCGACGCAGCGGGTGGTCATCTACACCGACGGGGCGTGCAGCGGCAACCCCGGTCCGGGCGGGTGGGGGGTGTGGCTGCGCTACGGCGGCCACGAGAAGGAGCTGTACGGGGGCGAGGCGCAGACCACCAACAACCGGATGGAGCTGATGGCGGCGATCCGGGCGCTGGAGAGCCTGCGCCAGCCGCTGCCGGTGCTGGTGCACACCGACTCCTCCTACGTGCGCAACGGGATCACCTCGTGGCTGCACGGGTGGAAGCGGCGGGGCTGGCGCACGGCCGACAAGAAACCGGTCAAGAACGTGGACCTGTGGCAGCGCCTGGACGAGGTCGCCTCGCGCTATGAGGTGGAGTGGCGCTGGGTGCGCGGGCACAGCGGGGACGAGGGCAACGAGCGCGCTGACGCGTTGGCGCGGCGCGGACGCGACGAGGCCGCCGGGGTGTAAGGGGCGGTACGGCAGGCGGCGGGCACCGGGTGTTCGCCGCCTGTGTCGTGTGTTCAGCCTGTTTCGCGTGCCAGGGCGTTGACCATCAGGCGGCGCGGGCCGGGGCCGGCGGAGGCCAGGGCGTCGTCGGGGTTGGACAGGGTGCAGGTGTCCAGGGACAGGCAGCCGCAGCCGATGCAGTTGGTCAGGTCGTCGCGCAGGCGGATGAGTTGGCTTATGCGGGCGTCGAGTTCGGTGCGCCACTGCTGGGACAGGCGGGCCCAGTCGTCACGGGTGGGGGTGCGGTTGTCGGGCAGGGTGTCCAGGGCCTGGCGGATGCGTGCCAGGGGCATGCCCACGCGTTGGGAGATGCGGATGAAGGAGACCCGGCGCAGGGTGTCGCGGCGGTAGCGGCGCTGGTTGCCGGCGGTGCGGCGGCTGTGGATCAGGCCCTGGCGTTCGTAGAAGTGCAGGGCGGAGACGGCGACTCCGGCGCGTTCGGCGACCTGGCCGACGGTGAGTTCCTTGACGATGGGTGCCACGTGCTCATCCTAGGGCGTGGCCGGTGGTGCGGTGGGTGCCGGTGAGGGCGTACAGGCGTGCGTAGGCGCCGCCGCGGACCAGGAGTTGGTGGTGGGTGCCGGTTTCGGTGACGCGTCCCTTGTACAGGAGCAGGATGCGGTCGGCGGTGCGGGCCAGGGTGGGTTGGCGGGTGAGGGTGAGCAGGCCGGTGTCGGGG
>NZ_QPFC01000990.1:0-9306 GCF_003427465.1 Nocardiopsis sp. TNDT3
GCCCGTACGCCGTTCCCACCACCGGGGACGGCGTACGGGCTTTCGGTTTTCCCGGTGGCTTGTCTGGGCCACCCTCGCTACTCCACCGGCGCCGTGACCCGGCGCCGTCGTCGAAAGGGGCTGTCCGCCTGTGGCTCGGCTGTTCGGAACAGATGGTGTACGCGGTGTCGCCGGTCGGGACCTGACCGCCGCCCTCGCGCTGGAGCTGTCCGTCGCGGCGGCGCGGGTGCTGACCCGCGGCGGCGACGGGGCGCGGCCCAAGGCCGTGGTGGGCCGCGACCCGCGCGCCTCCGGCGAGTTCCTCGAGGCCGCCGTCGTCGCGGGCCTGGCCAGCACCGGTGTGGACGTGGTGCGCGTGGGCGTGCTGCCCACCCCGGCCGTGGCCTACCTGACCGGCGCGCTCGGCGCCGACTTCGGCGTGATGCTCTCCGCCAGCCACAACCCGGCCCCCGACAACGGCATCAAGTTCTTCGCGCGGGGCGGCCAGAAGCTGGAGGACGCCCTGGAGGAGGAGATCGAGGGCATGCTCGGCGTGCCCTCCACCCCCGCCGTGGGCGACCTCGTCGGCCGGGTCACCGACGCCGACGACGGCGCCGAGCGCTACGTCGAGCACGTGCTGGCCTCGGTGCCCCACAGCCTCAAGGGCCTCAAGGTCGTGGTGGACTGCGCCAACGGCGCCTCCGCCCTGGTCGCGCCCGAGGCGCTGCGCCGCGCGGGCGCGGAGGTCGTGGCGATCGGTGACCAGCCGGACGGCCACAACATCAACGACGGGTGCGGCTCCACCCACCTGGAGGTGCTCCAGGAGGCCGTCCGCCTGCACGGCGCGGACGCCGGTATCGCCAACGACGGCGACGCCGACCGCTGCCTGGCCGTGGACGCCGAGGGCCGCGTGGTGGACGGCGACCAGATCCTGGCGATCCTGGCCACCGAGGCCAAGGAGGAGGGCAGGCTCGCCCAGGACACGCTCGTGGTCACGGTCATGTCCAACCTGGGCCTGAAGCTGGCGATGGAGCGGGAGGGCATCACCGTGGTGGAGACCGCGGTGGGCGACCGCTACGTGCTGGAGGAGATGAAGCGCGGCGGGTTCGGCCTGGGCGGTGAGCAGTCCGGGCACGTGATCCTGCTGGAGCACGCCACCACCGGAGACGGCGTCCTGACCGGCCTGCACCTGCTGGCCGCGATGGCCCACCGCGAGCAGGGCCTGGCGGAGCTGGCCAAGGTGATGACCCGCCTGCCGCAGGTGCTCGTCAACGTGCCCGACGTGGACAAGGCCCGCGCCAAGGACTCCGCGGAGCTCGCGGCGGCCGTGCGCGAGGCCGAGGAGGAGCTGGGCGAGACCGGCCGGGTGCTGATCCGGCCCAGCGGGACCGAGCCCAAGGTCAGGGTCATGGTCGAGGCGCCGGAGCAGGAGCAGGCCACCGCGGTGGCCGAGCGGCTGGCCGCCGTGGTGCGCTCCGCACTCGGCTGAGGGCGGGACTCCTTCGGGGGCTCGACGCCCCCTGCTCGGGCGTCTCGGAGGGGGAACCTCCGGTGCCCGCCGTGCGGTGGCCCGTTCCTGGCGATCGCGCGTCCGGCACCCGCCAGGACCCCACCGGCGCCCGAGCCTCCACGCGCGTCCGGGCACGCGGACGGCCGGGCGCGCGTTCTCATGTGTGGCTGACCCGCGGAGCGCGGGTCCGGGACGCTGGAGTTGGTCACGGTGGCGGACACGCGGTACGGGCACGCCCTGACGATCGGGGTGGACATCGGCGGGACGAAGGTCGCCGCCGGTGTGGTGACGCCCGGCGGGCGCATCCTGGCCAGGCTGCGCACGGAGACCCCCGAACGCAGCAAGAGCCCGGCGGTCGTGGAGGACACGATCGTCTCGGTGGTGCGGGAGCTGCGCCGGGAGTTCCGGGTGCGCGCCGTGGGCGTGGGCGCCGCCGGTTTCGTCGACGAGCGGCGGGCCAACGTGCTGTTCGCCCCGCACCTGTCCTGGCGCCGGGAGCCGCTGCGCGAGGCCCTGGCCCTGCGGCTGGGGCTGCCCGTGGTGGTGGAGAACGACGCGAACGCCTCCGCCTGGGCCGAGGTGCGCGCCGGGGCGGGCCGGGGCGTGCACAACGTCGTGGTGGTGAACCTGGGCACGGGCATCGGCGGTGCGGTCGTGCTCGACGGGAACCTGCACCGGGGCCGGTACGGACTGGCCGGGGAGTTCGGGCACATGACGGTGGTGCCGGGCGGACACCGCTGCGAGTGCGGGAACCGGGGCTGCTGGGAGCAGTACGCCAGCGGCAACGCGCTGACGCGGGAGGCGCGGGAGCTGGTGGCCTCGCAGTCGCCGGTGGCGGACGCCCTGCACCAGGCGGTGGGCGGCGACGCCGCCCAGATCACCGGGCCGCTGGTCAGCGAGCTGGCGCGCAAGGGCGACCGCGCGTGCGTGGAGCTGATGCGCGAGGCCGGGCAGTGGCTGGGTTCGGGTCTGGCCAACCTGGCCGCGGCGTTCGACCCGGAGCTGTTCATCGTGGGCGGCGGCGTGTCCGAGGCGGGGGAACTGCTGCTGGAGCCCGCGAGGGAGGCGTTCGGGCGCAACCTCACGGGGCGCGGCTACCGTCCGGAGGCCCGGGTGGCGGCGGCCGAGCTGGGCAACGAGGCGGGCCTCATCGGCGCCGCGGACCTGGCCCGGGAGGCGCTGCCCCGGTGGCACCAGCGGCGCCGACAGCGCCGCCTGGGGCGTTTCGGCAGGAGTTAGGGCCGGTCGGTCCCGTCGGGGGCGGCGGCGCGCGGCCGGAGCGTGGCGCGCGCCGCGTTGCGCGGGACCTAGCGGGACAGCGCCCTCACGTCGATGTCGATCGGGAACGGCAGGTCCAGCTTGAGGCGTTCTCGAGCGACGGTGACAGGGATGTAGCGGGGTTCCTTCGTGCCGTCCAACTCGTAGACGTAGACAGCGGGTCCGTTCTCCTCGTGCTCTATCCGCCAGAAATGCGGGATACCCGCCTGCGCGTACTTGAGCGGTTTGGTGGAGCGATCCCGGTCCTGGGACTCCTTGGACACGATCTCCACAGTGAGGAGTACATCTTCGGGAGGGACGTGGGTGGCCTGGTACCAGTCGAGGTGCTCCTCGGCTCCCTCCGCGAACTCGTAGACGATGAGATCGGGCTCCGGGCGTTGGCGCTTGCCGAGCTTCATGGTCATTTCCGAGAGGACGTCGACGTTGGGAGGCGCCGCTTCCTCCAGACGGGCCGCGAGGCGGATCATGACCTTGGCGTGGAATCGGGTCTGGGGGGAAAGCAAGACAAGGGCTCCGTCGATGAGTTCCATCCGGGGCACTCCCGGGGGAAGGTTGTCCATGTCGTCGGCGGTCCAGCCGCCGGGCGGGGGCATGAACCAGTCGGGGAGCGGCTCAGCGGTCATCGAAACCTCCCGGGTCGATTCCTGAGCCCATGCTAATGCGGTCGTCATCGCCATGACAGGACGGTAGCGCTCCGTGACCACGGTGCACGGAGGTTCCGCGAAGAACTCCGGATTCCGGGTGAAAGTCCTGTTCGGAGGGGCTACCCGCAATTAACCGAACCTGGTTCTAGTGCGGAGGTCGCATCCTCTGTAGAGTTCCGCCATGGATCTCAACGCAATCTCCGCCCTCGTCTCGGGCGGCGCGAGTGGCCTGGGTGAGGCCACCGCCAGGGAGCTCGCCTCCGCGGGCGCGACCGTCGTCGTCGCCGACCTCAACGCCGAGCGCGGGGAGGCCGTCGCCAAGGAGATCGGCGGTGTCTTCGTGCGCACCGACGTCTCCCAGGAGGACCAGGTCAAGGCCGCGGTCCAGGCCGCCGTCGACACCGGCAAACCCTTCCGGGTGGCCGTGTCCTGCGCGGGCATCGGCTGGGCCACCCGCACCGTCGACCGCAGTGGAAACCCCCACGACCTGGACAGCTACCAGAAGGTCATCCAGGTCAACCTCATCGGCACCTTCAACGTGCTGCGCCTGGCCGCGGCCGAGATCGCCAAGACGGAGCCGGTCAACGAGGACGGCGAACGCGGCTCCATCGTCAACACCGCCTCCCTCGCCGGCATCGAGGGCCAGATCGGCCAGATCGCCTACTCCTCCTCCAAGGGCGGCGTCATCGGCATGACCCTCCCGGCCGCCCGCGACCTCGCGGCCGTCGGCATCACCGTCAACACCATCGCCCCCGGCATCCTGGAGACGCCCATCTACGGCGAGGGCGAGGCCGCCGAGGAGTTCAAGCAGCGCCTGGCCGCGCCGGTTCCCTTCCCCAAGCGCCTGGGCACCGCCGAGGAGTTCGGCCGGCTCGCCCGGGCCCTGCTGGAGATCAGCTACGTCAACGGCGAGGTCGTCCGCATCGACGGCGCGCTGCGCATGCCGCCGAAGTAGGGAGGGCACCGTGTCCGACGAGGTTCTCTACACCGCCGAGGACGGCGTCGCCGTCATCACCATCAACCGGCCCCAGGCCAGGAACGCGGTCAACGCCGCGGTCGCCGCACGCGTCGCCGAGGCGCTCGACGACCTCGACGCGCGCAAGGATCTGAGCGTCGGCATCATCACCGGCGCGGGCGGCACCTTCTGCGCCGGGATGGACCTCAAGGCCTTCATGCGCGGCGAGGTCCCGCTGGTGGAGGGGCGCGGGTTCGGCGGCTTCGCCGAGCGCCCGCCGCGCAAGCCGCTGATCGCCGCCGTGGAGGGGTACGCCCTCGCGGGCGGGTTCGAGGCCGTGCTGGCCTGCGACCTGGTCGTGGCCGCCGAGGACGCCAGGTTCGGCATCCCCGAGGTCAAGCGCGGCCTGGTCGCCGGTGCGGGCGGCCTGCTGCGCCTCCAGCACCGCATCCCGCGCAACATCGCGATGGAGCTCGCACTGACCGGCGACTTCGTCGAGACCCCGCGCCTGGCCGAACTCGGGCTGGTCAACCGGGTCACCGCCAGCGGCGGGGCCCTGGAGGGCGCACGCGAGCTGGCGGCCCGCATCACCGCCAACGGCCCACTGGCGGTGCGGGTGTCCAAGGAGGTCATCACCTCCTCCGGCGACTGGTCCACCGAGCAGATGTGGGAGAAGCAGAACGAGCTGACGGGCCCGGTGTTCGTCAGCCACGACGCCATGGAGGGCGCGGCGGCCTTCGCCGAGAAGCGCGCCCCCGTGTGGAGGGGTGAGTAGGCCCCCGGACGCCGTGCGGCGGTCGTCCCCCCGCCCGGGGGCGGCCGCCGTCCGCTGTCGGGGGCGACGGGGGCCGGTGCGCGCCCGCGCCCCGGCCCCGCGGGACTCCGGGGTCTTCGGGGGTCCTGACCTGCCGAGGACCCCGGACCGCCGTGGAGTGTCGTGCGTCACGGACGGGGGTGACGGGATCCAAGGCGCGCCGCCGCCCCCGGGCGCACGGGCCGCGGACCGCCGCGGCGGGCGCCCCCGGCGCCTTCCCCGCGGGCGCCGCGGCCGGGCCCTGCCGAGGCCGACACGTCCGAGGTGGGAGCGCTTTCGCGGGCGTGTGCCCCCCTCCTCGCGCCCGCGGGCGAAGGGTTCGCCTCCCCTGACCCGACCCGGCGGCCTCCCTCGCGTTGCCTCCCGCCCGGGCGGGGAGGAAGTTCACGCAATTCCAGACGGTTTGAAGTCATGGGTTAACCTGGGTTCTACTTTGCCCACCTTGTCCTGTCCTGTCAGTCGTTCCGTCTCTGCGGGCTGACAGGAGCGGGAGCCTGATCCACCCTCCCCCCACACCCGGTAGACCGGGCGCGCGCTGGCGCGACCTCCGCTGTGCGACGGGTGTGTTCGGATCCGCGGAGCCTTGGAGTCATTTGTGGTCGCACTCAGTGTCGTCGTACCCATCTACAACGTCGAGAGGTATCTCGACGAGTGCCTGCGCTCCCTTCAGGTGCAGACGTGGGACGATCTCGAGGTCGTGATGGTGGACGACGGGTCCCCGGACGGCAGCGCGGCCATCGCGGCCCGATACGCCGAGCAGGACCCCCGCTTCCGGCTGATCCAGCAGGAGAACGGCGGCCTGGGCGCCGCCCGCAACACCGGCATCGAGCACGCGCGCGGCGACTTCCTGACCTTCGTGGACAGCGACGACGTGATCCCGTCCTACGCGTTCGGCTACCACCTGGAGAGCCTGCGCCGGAGCGGCTCGGACTTCTCCAGCGGCAACGTCCACCGCCTCAACGAGCTGGGCACGCGCCAGTCGCCGATGCACCGCAGGATCTTCCGCACCGCCAAGACCGGCACGCACATCACGCGCGAGGACACGCTCCTGGTGGACCGGCTGGCCACCAACAAGGTCTGGCGCCGCTCCTTCTGGGACAGGCACGGGATGACCTTCCCCGTCGGCGTCCTGCACGAGGACATCCCCGTGGCCATCCCCCTGCACTTCCTCGCCGAGTCGGTGGACGTGCTCTCCGCGCCCGTCTACCTCTGGCGCGAGCGCCCGAGCGACGACAAGTCCATCACCCAGGACCGGCTGCGACCCCAGGCCCTGGAGGACCGCGTCAGCGCGGTCACCAAGGTCAGCGACTTCCTCAGGGAGAACCAGCCGCCCCTCCAGAAGCGCCGGTGGGACGCGGTGGCGCTCGGCAGCGACCTGCGCCTCTTCCTCCAGGTGCTCGACCGGGCCGACGCGGACTTCACCCGGCGGCTCGTCGAGCTCGGCAACGCCTACCTGGACCAGGTGGACGACAAGGTGCTGCGCGACCTCCCCGCCATCGAGCGCCTCAAGTGGCACCTCATCCGGCAGCGCAAGGTCGAGCAGCTGCGCGAGGTCATCGTCTTCAACAAGAGCGCCGAGCACAAGAAGGCCAAGATCGTCCGGCACGGGATCCGCTACTACGCGGACTACCCGTTCAAGGACGACCCCGCCCAGGGCGTGCCGCGCTCGGTCTACCGCGTGCGCTCGGAGCTCAAGCTCCGCCAGAAGGCCGAGGAGCTCACCTGGGTCGACGGCAAGCTCGTCGTCGGGGGCCGGGTCTGCCTGAAGTACCTGCGGCCCAACAAGCGCCTCCAGCAGCAGGTCCGCGCCTGGGCGGTCAACGCCGAGGACGGCAGGCGCGTGCGGCTGAACACGACCACGCACCAGGCCAACGAGTTCCGGCTCGCCCCGACGGTGGCCACCTCCCGCAAGGACTGGGGCGGCTACCGGATCGTCATCGACCCGGCCGAGCTGGGGGACGAGGGCGACTGGTACGTGGAGCTGGGCGTGGTCAACCGCGGCTTCCGCCGTGTGGACCGCCTCAAGAAGCCCGCCGCGGCCGACGTCCGGATGCTCGGCCCCGAGCAGGTCCGGCCGGGCGTGTGGGCCCGCCCGCACTGGGTGGACGACTTCGAGCTGCGCCTGACCGTCGAGCGACCGGCGGTCGTCCTGGACGGCTCCGCGGTCGAGGGCTCCTCCCTGGTCCTGAGCGGCCGGGCGACGGGAACCCCGACCGAGGGCCTGAGCGCCTACGTCCAGCGCTTCCCCGGCGACGTCGAGGTCCCGGCGAAGGTGGAGACCGACGGCGCGTCCGTGCGCGTGCTCGCCGACCTGGCCGCCCTCACCGACGGCTACCAGGACAGGGACGCCATCGCGGGCAGCGACCCCTACGAGGACTGGTCGGTCCACCTCCGGGACGGCTCCGGCCGCTCCCGGTGGATCCCCTTCGCCGAGGACGGCCCCGAGGGCCGCTACGCGCACTCCGGCCTGAGCGTGCGGGTGCTCCCCGACTTCGCCGGGCGTACCAGGGTCCGGGTGGAGCGGCCCCAGCCCCTGCTCACCGCCGTCTCCTGGGACGACGACGTCCTCGACCTGCGGGGCGACTTCCCCGAGACCCCCACGGGAGAGCTCTCCCTGGTGGTCAAGGCCGTCGGCCGGATGGAGGAGCACCTGTTCCCGGTGGAGGCCGCGGACGGCCGGTTCTCGGCCTCCGTCCCGCCCACCGCGATCCCCAACTTCGGCACGAAGGTGCCCCTCACGCCCGGCAACTACCGCTTCCTGCTGCGCACCGCCACCGGCGACAACCAGTGGGACGACCGCCGGATCGGCTTCTCGCGGGAGCTGCGCACCGCCAAGTTCCCCGCCCCCGAGAAGGAGGGCGGCTTCGACCTGGAGCTCAAGCCGGACGGCCGCGGGTGGCCCGTGCTGCGCCTGGGCTCGGTGCTGCGTCCGGAGGAGCAGGGGTCCTACGCGCAGCAGGTCCTGCGCGAGGAGGTCTACCCCAAGCTGCGCCGCAAGCCGGTGCTGCCCGGCATCGTCTTCGACAGCTACACCGGCAAGCAGTTCTCCGACAGCCCGCGGGACATGTACGAGGAACTGCGGCGCCGCGGCGTGGAGACGCCGATGTCGTGGATGGTGCGCAACCGCCAGATCACCCTGCCCCCGGGGCTGACCGAGGTCCGGCACACGAGCCGCGAGTACTTCGAGGCGCTGGCGCGCTCGGAGTTCATCGTCTCCAACGCCCACCTGCCCATGTGGTTCGAGAAGCAGCCCGGGCAGAAGGTCGTGCAGACCTGGCACGGGTCGATGCTCAAGCGCATCGGCTTCGACATCGAGCACGTCCAGTTCGCGGGCCGCAACTACCACGACCGGCTCCGGCACGAGACCAACCAGTGGGACTACCTGGTCTCCCCGAGCCCCTGGGCGACCCCGATCCTGCGCCGCGCCTTCGGCTTCGAGAACGAGATCCTGGAGACCGGCTACCCGCGCAACGACATCTTCCACCGCCCCGAGCGCGAGGCGGTGACGGAGGCGGTCCGCGAGCGCCTGGGCCTGCCGGAGGGCAAGAAGGTCATCCTCTACGCACCCACCTGGCGCGACGACAAGTTCTACTCCGTCGGCAAGTACAAGCTGGACCTGCACCTGGACCTGCGGCGGCTGTACGACGCCCTCGGCGACGACCACGTGCTGCTGTTCCGCAGGCACCCCAACATCGTCGACCGGGTGCCGAACGTGGGCAAGGACTTCGTCTTCGACGTCTCGGCCTACCCCGAGATCCAGGAGCTGTTCCTGGTCACGGACATCCTCATCACCGACTACTCGTCGCTGATGTTCGACTTCGCCAACACCGGCCGCCCGATGCTGTTCTTCACCTACGACCTGGAGGAGTACCGCGACAGCCTGCGCGGGTTCTACTTCGACTTCGCCGAGACCGCCCCGGGCCCGCTGCTGCGCACCTCCGACGAGGTCATCGACTCGATCCGCGACATCGACGGGGTCCAGGAGGCCCACAGGGAGCGGTACGAGGCCTTCGTGAACCAGTTCTGCCCCCTGGACGACGGCAAGGCCGCGGCCCGGGTGGTCGAGCAGGTCTTCGGCAAGCTCCTCTGAACCGGGCGGGTTCGGGGGAAGGCAGGGGCCCCCCCC
>NZ_QPFC01000991.1:0-2371 GCF_003427465.1 Nocardiopsis sp. TNDT3
CCGGCGGAGGCGCCGCCGCACGCCAACCGATCCTGGAGACCGGCCCGCGCCTGGCGATGTGCGCGCTGTTGCAGAGCGCCAAGTGGGTCGACTTCGCCACCGTGCGCGACCTGCTCGGCGTCAGCGATCCGATGGTCTCCAAGCACAGCCGCACCCTGGAGGACGCCGGACTGCTCGAAGTCCGCAAGGGAGCGGTCGGGCGCCGACCGAAAACCTGGTTCCGCCTGACCCCGGTCGGACGAACGACCCTGCAGAGCCACCTGGCCTGGCTGACCGGCCTGGGATCAGCGGTCGAGCCCGACACCTGAACCGGGGCGGGGAGTCCGGGCCGGCCGGAACCGCGGCGGCCCGCTCCGGCTCCGACGCCGGGGAGGAGGGCCCCGGCCGCGGGGAACACCAGGTGCCGCCCGCGCTCGACGCGGGCGGCGCTCTGCGTTTCGGCTGGAAACGGGGCGGCGCGGAGCGTGAACGACCCTGCCGACGGGGGCGCGGACCGAAGGCGCGCCGGGTCCGCGGCGGAGCCCCGCCGCGGTCTCCCGCACGCACCGGTCCGGCCTCCCGGGCCCTCCCGTTCCCCGGGGCGCCGCGCTCCGCGGCCGCCGACTCACACCCGCGCGCCGGGCGCGGGCGCCCCACCGCCGCGGGGAGCGCCCGCCTCCCCTCCTCCTTCGCCGAGGGGTTCGCGCGAGGGCCGCGGTCCGGCTCCGAAGGCGTCCGCGCACAGCTGCGCGAAGTGCCGCACCCCCGGCAGGTCGAGCGCCCAGCCCGCGAGCGCCCACCCCAGGTGCAGGTGCTCCAGCGCCCGGGCCAGCGCCGACACCCCGCTCCAGCGCAGTCCCTCGGAGTTCTCGTAGGTGAGGCGGTACAGCACCTCGGGGTGCTCCGCCGCAGGTCGCGGCTCCAGCGCCACCGGCGCGCGGGCGGTGAGCCAGCCGCCCAGGCCCCGGCACATGGCGCAGTCCGCGGCCACGTACAGCGTGCCCGGCGCGCGGCCGGGCCACGGCCGCCACCGGGGCAGCCAGGACCGCACGCCCGCCCGGTAGGCATCCCAGTCCCCGCCGAACGCCGCCCGCAGCTGACCGCCCTCGTGCCAGGCGGCGAACCCCGCGCCGTAGGCGAAGGCCACGAGCGCGCCGAGCAGCAGCCACGGGTCGCCGGTCACCGGGGCCAGGACCAGGTACACCCCGGCGACGGTGGCCTGCATCGGGTTGCGCAGGTAGGCGTAGGGGCCGCTGGTGACCAGCCGCGACGGCGGGTCGAAGGGCAGCGGGGTGCCGCCGCCCACCCGCGCGAACTCGCGGGCCGCCGCCAGTCCCGGCAGGCACACCGGGGCCAGGACCTGGGCGGCCACGAAGGCCGTGCCCGGACCGGGCAGGGAGTCCAGCGCGGCCAGCGGCAGGACCACCATGGCCCCGAACGCCAGGAGCGCCTGCGCCCACATCCGGGCGTGCACCAGTTGGCCGGTGCGCGTCCAGTAGGCCAGCATCAGCGCGGGGATCAGGCACAGCGCGGAGCCGACGAACTCGCCGAGCAGCCAGAGCGGGCCCAGCACCACGACGGGTTCGGCGAGCGGCATGACGATGACGTCCACCCACACGAGCAGGCCGCTGAGCAGCGGCACCGGCAGCAGGCGCAGCAGCAGCGCGGGCAGCGCGCCCCACAGCACCGCCCAGGCCAGCAGCAGGTCCACGGGCATGCCCAGCCACACCGCGCCCTCGGCGTGGAAGGACCACCAGCCCGCGCGCAGCGCGTACAGGTTGAGCGGGACGAGCGTGAGCAGTGCCCACGCCCCGGCCACCAGCATCGCCGCGACCTCGCGCGGGCGGGGCGCGCGCCACAGGCACAGTCCGGCCAGCAGGAGCAGCGGGGCGAACAGGCCGACGCCGCGGACCAGCGCCGCGGGCAGTTCCGGGATCATCGGGAGCCCTCCAGGGCGGCGGCGCCGAAGGTGACGGCGAGGTACTCGGCGGCCAGGTCGGTCGTGTAGGACTGGATCGGCCCGAAGTACCACGAGGGCTCGTAGGTGCGCTCGTAGTCGATGGACCAGGCCAGGCGGGTTCCGCCGCCCTCGGCGCGCCACACGGCCTCGGCGCGGCGCATGTCCATCCAGTTCGCGAAGGCGGTGTCCTCGACCACCTCGAAGACCACGCGCCCGCCGTCCTCGCGGACCTCGCTCCCGGTGATCCGGAGCTCCATGTGGCGCGGCGTGGGCTCGGCGCCCGGTTCCAGCGTGCGGCGCGGGGTGAAGCGGACGTGCCGGGTGTCGCCCACCTCCAGGCCCCCGCCGGAGGCCGAGACGGGCTCGGGGAAGGGCACGGCCCGCAGGAAGAGCGCGTCGGGGGCGGCGTAGGCGGGCGCGTGGTCTTCGAGG
>NZ_QPFC01000992.1:0-3687 GCF_003427465.1 Nocardiopsis sp. TNDT3
GCCCTGGCCCGCGCCGGGGCGGGCCGGCGGTTACGGACAGGCCTACGGTTACGGGCCGGAGCCCGGCGCGGGCCAGGGCTACCCGCCCCAGGGCGGCTACGGGCCGCCGGAGACCAGCCCCACCCCGTGGGGGAAGATCCTCGGCATCGGCTGCGGCGTCCTGCTGCTGCTGATGTTCGTCATCGCCGGGTGCACGACCGTCGCCCTGTTCGCGGCGGCCCACAGGCAGCCCCCGGCACAGGAGACCGAGTCCCGGCAGGAGGGCGGCGAGGCGGCCGGGCCCCGGGTCGAGCTCACCGCCTCACCCGCCGACTTCGACCCCGGGCCGCTTTATACCGAAGGGGATTACACCAGCATCGACGTGTCGGTGACGAACACCGGCCAAGAGGACATCGAGGTCAACCCGCTCTACTTCCGGGTCGTGGACGCCCGGGGCGACCAGCACAGCACCTCCGAGGCCGTCGGCATGGACGCCGACGAGATCGGTGCGCGCACGCTCGCCCCCGGGCAGAGCGTCTCGGGGGTCATCACGGTGGAGGGCGACGTTGACCCCGAGACGGTGGTCTTCTCCCCGTTCTTCGGCGAACCGGTGGAGGTGCCGGTCAGCTGACCGGCGGCGCCGGGGGGAGGGCTCAGGGGGCCAGCGCCGGGTCGCGCAGCCACTCCGACAGGTCCTGCTGGCGCTCGCCGTCGCACTTGAGCGGGCACGTGGTGCAGTAGCCGTGCTCCGGGTCGCCCTTGTAGTCGAAGCAGCAGGTGCCCCGCACCGCCCAGGTCCCGCGGGGGTGGTCGGGGGCGAACGGGAACAGGCGCGGACGCCTGCGGGTCACCGCGCCCGCCGCGACCACCGCGTCGCCCAGGCGGGTGGCCAGCTCCCAGGCCTGTCGGGGGTCGCGGCCCAGGTAGCGGGCCGGGTTGAGCATGTAGAAGTGCAGGGTGTCGAGCACCCAGCCCCACAGCGTGCGCTTGCCCGAGCGCGTGTGCCCGTGCAGGGCGTCGATGATCGGCTCGAACGTGGCGAACAGGGCCTCGGCGGCCATCCGCAGCTGGGCGTCCTCGTCCTCGGCGACCACGGTGTCGGGGTGGCCGACGGCGGGGTCGTCCGGCAGGACCGCGGTCCGCGTGCCGACCGAGGCGGGCGTGCCGAAGCGCGCCAGCCCGGAGTCCCAGGGCAGGTAGAGGGTGTCCGGGCTCAGCAGCGGGGCGCGACCGGTCAGGTACAGCGAGGCCGAGACCAGGAAGATGGGCTCGCGCAGGGTCACCCGCAGGAAGTTCGTGGCGGCGGGGAGGCGGTGGCCGGGGCCGTGCTCGCTGCGGAGGCGGTCGTACAGGACCGGCAGCCAGCCGTCCTCGGCCATGGCGCCCGCCTGGTGCCAGTGCACGCGGCCGCGGGGAACGGCGGAGAGCTCCTCGAAGGAGAGCAGGTCGGGCAGGGGCGCGAACTTCAGCGGCGCGCAGGCGTCGCGGAACGCGTCGAGCGGGTCTGGTGTCACCGCTGAACCTGCCCTTCGTCGCACGATGTCGTCATGTCCGGGGGTCGTGTGAGTGCAGTGACCTTCGGGGGACGAGTACATCTGCGCCTCTTAAGTGAGGCTACCCTAACGAGCACGTGTGCCGCAATGATCATCGGATTATCCCCTAACCGAAACGCGGGCAAAAGATGCAGGTCCGGACGGTTTTCTCCGGATACGGGTCAGGGGTGGCGTAGGTCACCGGTGCCGTTTTCGCTGGCTCTGCGGTGTGACGCGGGTGTCTGAAGGGACAGCAGAGACAGACTCACGCGTCCCTCCAGCCCCACGCGGGGACGGTGCCGAACGCGGACGCCCGGGGCCGCGCACACCGCCCGGACGCGGCCGAGCGGGGCACGGGCCTGGGCCGGACGCGGTCGAGCCGGTCGCGGGCCTGGACCGGTCGCAGACGCCGCGGGCCCGGGGATGCGCCGGGGCCCGCCGGAGGCGCCGTCCGAGGCGGGTACACGGAAGGGACCCTTTCCGCGGTCGGGCCGCGGGGAAGGGCCCCTGCGGAGGGTTCAGGCCGCGGCGCGCGGGCGCCGCCCGCGCGGGCGGCGGTACTTGAGCCACCACTCCACCAGCAGCAGCGGCACGATCCAGGACAGGAAGGCGTTGGCCGGGGCGATGGCCAGCCCCAGCGCATCGGCGTCGCCGCCGTAATCGCTCTCCAGCCGGGGCAGATGCGCCATGACCAGCACGACGGTGAGCACCCGGCTGAACGCGATGCCGTAGATGAGGGCGAAGCTGCGCAGCATCCACTCGCGGTGCTGGGCGAAGCGGCGCCGACGCGCCATCCGGTAGCCGATGACGGTGAAGGACAGCCACAGGAGGGCCCAGATGACGTTGCTGATCTGGACGCTGGTGCCGAAGTGGCTGAGCGGGGCGATGAGCAGCCCGGGGACGCCCACGAGCGGGATTCCGGCCAGGACGTAGACGCGGCCGCTCCAGCGGTGCACGGCCGGGTGGCGGGCGCGCAGCCACGGCCACACCTGGAGGATCACCAGCATCGTCAGCAGGGAGCCGCCGAAGACGTGGGTGACCAGTACCGGGTAGTACCAGGCGACGTCCCCGGGGAGGCCCACGCGCGCCTGGGCGGGGTCCAGGCCGAGGTAGGGCGGTAGGGCGTAGACCAGGAAGGTCGCGCTGAACAGGGCCAGGGGCAGGATCCAGGGGCGCTGCCACCAGCGGGGGCCGGGGCGCTGGGCGGTCTGCTCCGGAGGGGCGGCGGTCGCGGTCATGTCGTTCGTTCCTCTGCGGGAGACGGGTTACGGGGAGGGGACCGCGGCGCGGGGCCGGGCTCGCGGCCGGGTCAGGCTGTTCGGGTCAGCGGCTGAGCCGCCGGAAGCGGCGCACGGCCAGCGGGGTGACCAGGAGCATGACGGCCACCGGCAGGGCCACGGCCACGAGCAGGGCGTTCTCCGCGGGCCAGGCGTCCGAGGGCAGGGACGGGTTGCCGAACAGGTCACGGGCGGCGTTGACCACCGCCGACAGCGGGTTCCACTCGGCGACCGGGGCCAGCCAGGAGGGCATGGCCTCGGACGGGACGAAGCTCGTCGAGAGCATGCTGAGCGGGAACGTCAGCGGGTAGACGATCATGCTCACGGAGTCGGCCGTGGGCAGCACCAGACCCAGCAGCACCCCGAGCCACACCAGGGCCAGCCTGAAGAGCAGCAGCACGCCGACGGCGGCCAGGGCTCCGGAGAGCCCCTCCCCGGCGCGCCAGCCCATCGCGAACCCGACCAGGAGCAGCAGGGCCACCTCCAGGCAGGCGCGCGCCATGTCCGCCAGGGCGCGGGCGCCGAGCAGGGCCGCGGGGGACATGGGCATGGACCGGAAGCGGCTCATCACGTCGCGGGCGGTGTCGCGGGCGATCCCGGAGGCGGTGCCGCCGATGCCGTAGAGCATGACCATCGCCAGCATCGCCGGGACCAGGAACTCGCGGTAGTTCTCCGTGCCCGGGGGCGCCATCACGTCACCGAACACGTAGCCGAACAGGAGCACCACCACCACCGGCATGGTGATCGCGATGGCCGGTTCGAAGGGGTCGCGGACCATGTGCCGGAAGTTGCGGCGGGTCAGCACCAGGGTGTCGGCCCCCGCCTTGCGCAGGCGCTGGGCCCGGGTGGGCCGGCGGGGCGGCAGGCTCCCGTGGGCCAGCGGGCGCGGGGCGGACGAG
>NZ_QPFC01000993.1:0-1632 GCF_003427465.1 Nocardiopsis sp. TNDT3
GCCGCGGCGGCGGCGCGCTCCAGTCGCCGGGCGCCGGAACTGCCCGCCTCGGCGGTGGCCTCGTCCAGGACGGCCACGTCCGGGTCGGCCAGCACCAGCCGGGCCAGTGCCAGGTGCTGGGCCTGCTCGGCGGTCAGGGCGTGCCCGCCCTCGCCGACCACCGTGTCCAGTCCCTCGGGCAGGGCGCGCACCCACTCCAGGGCGCCGACGGCCTCCAGGGCGGCCTCCGCCTCGGCCGCGTCGGCCCCGGCGCGGGCCAGGCGCAGGTCCTCCAGCAGGGTTCCGGCGAACACGTGGGTCTCCTGGCTGACGAGGAAGACGTGCTCGCGCACCCGCCGCTCCCCCAGCTCCTCCAGGGGGATCCCGCCCAGGTACACGGTTCCGGTCGTGGGCGTGCGCAGGCCGCTGACCAGGGCGGCCAGCGTGGTCTTGCCCGCGCCGCTGGCCCCGACCAGGGCCACGCGCTCACCCGGGGCGACCTCCAGCGACACCTCCTCCAGCGCGGCCGGGCCGCCGCTGCCGTAGGAGTGGGTGACCCCCGCGACGCGGACCGAGGAACCGGCCGGGCCCTCCTCCGCGCCCGGGTCGGCCTCCACCGGGAGGTCGACCACGCCGGCCAGACGGGCCAGGCTCGCCCCGGCCGACTGCACCTCGTTGAAGTTCATGACCAGGAAGATCAGCGGGCCGAACAGGCGGTGGAAGTACAGGGCGGCGGCGGTGACCATGCCGACGCTGGCCAGGTCGGCGCGCACCAGCCAGAACCCGGCCACCAGCACCGAGGTCAGTCCGACGCACTCGGCGGCGTTGAGCCGCGACCCGAAGCGGGTGAACAGCCGGAACACCGACACCGTGATGTCCATGGCGGCGGCCGAGCGGTCGCGCACCCGGGACTCGTGCTCGTCCTCCAGGCGGTAGGCGCGCACGGCGGAACGCCCGCGCAGGGCTCCCATCATCGCGTGCGAGCGCTCGCCCATGGCCACGCGCTCGCGGGCGTAGTAGGGGCCCGAACGGGGCAGGTACCAGCGCACGGCCGTCACGTAGACCGGCACGCACAGCATCGCGGCCAGGCCCAGGCGCCAGTCCAGGGCGGTGATGCCCACCGCGGTCAGCAGGACGGTGGCCAGGGCCACGACCGCGTCGGGGCCGCTGCGGGCGATGCTGGCGGTGACCACGGCGACGTCGTCGCCGACCCGGGAGAGCAGGTCGCCGACGCGCACCCGCTCCAGGCGGGCGGCGGGCATGCGCAGCACGCGGTCCATGACGCTTTCGCGCAGGCGGGCCAGGACGGTCTCGCCGACCCGGCTGACCAGCCAGCTGCCCACACCCGTGAGCAGGCCGCCGAGCAGCCCCGCCCCGGCGATGAGCAGGACCGAGGACAGGACGGTGTCCAGCCCCCGCTGCGCCGAGATGTCGTCGACCATCCGGCCCAGCACCCAGGGGGCGACCAGTCCGGCGGCGCTGCCCGCGAGCACGGTGGCCAGGGCAAGCGGGGCGCCCCAGCCGGTGCCGCGCACCCCCTCGCCCAGCACGGCCCACGTGCGGCGGGCCGAGGCGGTGGGGAGCAGTTCCCCGTGTTCGCTCGCGGAGTCCTCCACCGGCGTGCTCATCGGTCGTCCTCGGGGTCGTGGGGGC
>NZ_QPFC01000994.1:0-1676 GCF_003427465.1 Nocardiopsis sp. TNDT3
GTCTCCGGCACGGGGGTGTGCCGGAGACGGCCGGAGGGCGCCCGGCCCGCCGCCGCGGGAGACCCCTCGGGGCCGATCAGGCCAGCGGGACCGTGACCTGGGCGGGGGCCTCCTCGGGGGAGGTCACGCTCACCCGGTCCCCGATGTCGCTCTCGTCCTGGTAGCGCGCGTCCATGCTGTCCACCACCACGGCCAGGCGGTGCCCCGCGGGCACGTCCCAGACCACCGGCGCCAGCTCCGTGTCCACCGTCACCGGTTCACCGGGAGTGGCTCCGCGCAGGGTGTGGGGCGCGTGCGACAGCAGGGAACCCGTTCCGCGCCCGTCGATCGCGTACAGGTACACGTACACCGACTGCTCCGGAGCGGTCGGCGTGAACGTGAGGGAGACCTCCGGCGTCCCCGCCACCCGCGCCCCCTCGGGGTAGGCGGGGCTGGTCCACACGGCGGCCCGGTAGCGGTCCACCGTCGGCAGCAGCACCCCGGTCGGGATGTCGAAGAACTGCTGGAGGGCGCCGGAGAGCATCACCGTGCCGCTCTCGGCCGGGGTGGCGATCCCCGTGCGGAAGCGGTAGTCCCATCCGGTGGAGGGCTCGGGTTCCATGGCGCCGCTGCTCTGCCAGCGGAACCAGTCCGTGCTCGGCTCGGCCAGGTAGTACCGGTCGGTGCTCGCGGTGACCGACGGCCAGTCGGGGTGCGTGGTCCAGCCGCCGCGCCCGTTGTTGGGCCTGACGTGCACGGGCCCCTCGGCGTCCACCTCGTTGGCCTGGCCGCGCAGGTGGTGGTCGAACCAGTCGCCCAGGGCCTCCCACACCTCGTTGGGCAGCCCGGCCGCGCCGAACAGCTCCTGCGTGGCGTGGTCGCCCGGGGTGATCATGAGCCGCTTGGGCACCTCCAGCTCCTCGTAGAAGTCGGTGATGTGGCCCACGGGGAAGATGCCGTCGTTCCAGGCGTGCGCCATCATCACGGCCGTGCCGTTGGCGTTGATGGCGTCCACCTTGGTGGCCGCCGACCGGTCCGGGGCCACGTCCAGGGCGGGCTGGATGTCGCCGCGCCGGTAGGCGGCCTCGATCCCGGCCAGCTCCTCGCCGGGGGTGCCGGTGAGGTGGCCCGCCAGCAGGAGCAGCTCGGCCGACTGCGTGTCCACGGTCTCGTTGGGGTACAGGGAGACGGCCAGGTCGGCCCAGCCGCTCAGCGAGGCCACGGCGCGGATCCGGTCGTCCTCGGCGGCGGTCAGCAGGCTGATGCCGCCCCCGTAGGAGATCCCGGCCATGCCGATGCGCTCGGGGTCGGCGTCGGTGTTCTCCAGCGCCCAGTCGATGACGGCGCTGGCGTCCGCGCGGTCCTCGGGACCGGCCACCCCGATCCCGCCGCCCGAGTCCCAGAAGCCGCGCGAGGTGTAGGCCACGACCTGGTAGCCGGACTCGTGGGCCAGCCTGGCGGCGGCGCCCACGTAGAGGAGGTGGGGCGTGCCCCAGGCGGAGGGCATGACCAGCAGCGGGTGCGGGCCCTCGACCCCGGTGGGGGTGATGACCTTGGCCCTGAGCTCGGTGCCGTCGTGGCTGACGATGGTCTCGTAGCCGATGCTGGCGCCGACCGCGGCCGAGGCCGGGGCGGGGGAGAGGACCGCGGCGGCGAGCACGGCCGCCAGGGCGACGGACAGCAGGCGGGGGAGGAGT
>NZ_QPFC01000995.1:0-1565 GCF_003427465.1 Nocardiopsis sp. TNDT3
GGCCCGGGTGGGCATGCTGGTGGGCTGCGTGCAGGGGGCGTTCTTCCCCGAGGTCAACACCGCGACCGCGCGGGTGCTGGCTCTGGAGGGCTGCGACGTGGTGATCCCCCGCGCCCAGGGCTGCTGCGGGGCCCTGTCCGGGCACGCCGGGCGGATGGAGGAGTCGGCCGACCTCGCCCGGAGCCTGATCGAGGTGTTCGAACGCGAGCGGGTGGACCGGATCGTGGTCAACTCGGCCGGGTGCGGGTCCAGCATGAAGCACTTCGACCGCACCCTGACCGAGGCGGGCGCGGACCCGGCCTGGGTGCGCCGGGGGCGGGCCCAGGCCGAGCGGGTCGCGGACCTCACCGAGTTCCTGGTGGAGCTGGGGCCGCGGGCCGAGCGCCATCCCCTCCCCCTGCACGTGGCCTACCACGACGCGTGCCACCTCTCCCACGGCCAGGGCGTCACCCGGCCGCCCCGGGCCCTGCTCGCGGGGATTCCGGAGCTGCGCGTGTCCGACCTGCCCAACGGCGAGATCTGCTGCGGCTCGGCGGGGGTGTACAACCTGCTCAAGCCCGGGGCCGCCCGCGAGCTCGGCGACCGCAAGGGGCGGGACGTGGCCTCCACCGGCGCCGACGTCCTGGTGTCGGGGAACCCGGGGTGCTCTCTCCAGATAGCCTCCGCCATGGACCGCGCGGGTTCTCCGGTGGCGGTGACCCACACCGCGCGGGTGCTGGACGCCTCCCTGCGGGGGCTGACCGTGGCGCGGTTGCTGGGACGCCGCTGAGCCGACCCGCCCCCGCCCTGGTGACGCACACCACATACGTTCCGGCGGTTTTCCCGTCCTCCCCCCCGAACAACGGCCGCTCCGGCGACACAAGGGGGAGAGAGGAGCTGCCGATGGTGCGCGACAACAACAGCGACCCACCCGACCACACGGCGTTCAACGCGCTGTTCGAGCGGTACTACGACGCGGTGTACGACTACGCCCGCCGCAGGGTCGGCCCCGATCTGGCCGACGACGTGGCCTCGGAGTCCTTCGCGGTCGCCTGGCGACGGCGGACGGGGGTGCCCGAGGGCCGGGAACTGCCCTGGCTGTACGCCTGCGCCCGCCGTATCACCCTCGCCAAGCTGCGCGAGGTCAGGAAGCGCGGTGAGGTCCCCCCTCCCCCGGAGGAGGCCTGGGGCGGTTCCCAGGACGACGCCGAGCGCGTCGTCCGCCGCCAGACGGCCCTGAGCGCCCTGGCCCGGCTCTCCGGCACCGACCGCGAGCTCGTGATGCTCGTGACCTGGGAGGGCCTGAGCAGCCGCGAGGCCGCGCGCGTGGTGGGCTGCTCACCCGTGACCGCGCGCGGACGGCTGCACCGTGCCCGCAAGCGCCTCCAGGCGCTCATGGACGACACCGCACACCCCGCCGAGGACAGGAAGGACGCCTCGTGGACGACGTCACCGCGCTTCGCGCGCTCCTGAACGACACCGACCCGCGCGCCGGGGAGACGGTCGGCCACGCCGACCGCCAGCGCGCACGGACGAAGGCCATCACCCTGATGAACGACACCCCCGCCCGCCGCCCCCTGTGGCTC
>NZ_QPFC01000996.1:0-2081 GCF_003427465.1 Nocardiopsis sp. TNDT3
GCCCCCGCCAGGGCCTCCGGGGCGGTCCCCGCCGCCGTTCGAGTTGGTGGAGGCGTCGATCACGCTGCCTCGGTTGACAGGGTCGTTCCCGAGGCTGGTGCGGTTCTCGGGGGCGTCCATGTCGTTCGGGGTCGTGGTGTCCGCGCGGTTGGTGACCAGGGGCGTGCGGTCCCGCATCTGCGGGCCGTCGTCGCCGAAGTCCGCGTCGCGGTGGTCGTCCGGGAAGCGCTGGGGACCGTCGCCGCCGGTGCCGGTCAGGTCCACCCGGTCGTACGACGGCGGGTTGGAGACGTCCTGGCTGCCCTCGAACGTGTCGTTGTTCCCGCCGCCGACGAGGGCGGGAACCCTCCCTGACTCCGGGCCGTCCGGGGACTGGTTGGCCTCCCACGCCGGGTAGTCCGAGGCGTGCGCGTTCATGTCGCTGAACACCGCCTCCAGGGACGGGTCCAGGCCCAGCTCCTCCAGGTCGGGCTGCCCGGAACGGTTCGGCCGGGGGGCGTCGCTGTCGCCTCCCTCCCCACCGAGGACCCTGCGCCCGAGGTCGCCCAGCTCGGCGGAGTCCGGATGCGAAGTCAGCAGCTCCAGGAGCTCCCGGCTGTCGTCGAGTTCACGCGTGGTCGGGTTCACGGCGGGCCGGGTGTCGGCCGGGCCGCCCTCCTCGTCGCCGTGGTGGTTGGCGACGCGCTGGCTGTCGGAGCCCTCGGAGCCGTTCCCGTCCCCGCCCGGGTTGTCCCCGCCGCCGAAGAAGCCCCCGCCGGTGAACCTGCTCAGCAGGTTCTGCATCTCCGACAGCCGGGAGGTGCTGAAGGCGCCCTCCCGGAGCTGGCCCAGGTCGATCCTGAGATCCGCCAGGGAGACGTTGCCGAACCGGGGCAGGCTCAGGTTGATCCGGCTCATGTCCGGCACGTCCACGTCGGGGACGCTCGGCCCGTCCCCGCCCATCCTGTTGAGCATGGCCGAACCGCGCCAGGCCATCAGCGGCACGCCCACGACCGCGCCCACGCCGGTCGCGGTCAGGGCGGCGCCGCCCACGGTCGCGCCGATGTTGAGCAGGGCGGTCCCGATGACGTAGCCGGGCCGCTCGCTCCACTCCTCCCAGGGCACCACCGCGTGCGCGGCGTCCTTCCAGGCGTTGCCGACGGTGTCCCAGCCCGACCAGCCCCAGCTGTCGCTCTCGGAGTCGTACATGCCCGCCAGTGACGCCAGGGACTGGAGGTTGCCCTCGTGGTACTCCCACATGGCGTCGCCCCAGGACATCTCGAACCAGCCCTCGGAGCTGTACATCCCGGTGATGCCGCCGACGTCCTCCGCGATCCCCACGAAGAAGTCGCCCACCGCCGCACCCGCGTCCACCCACCAGCCGTGGTCGGTCTCCATGGGACCGCCCCAGGCCATGGCCACGTCGCCGAGGTACCCGTCGTAGCCGTGCTCGAACTCGCCCGGCGCGGACTCCCCGTCGCCGTCGCCCGCGACGAAGTTGGTGCGGTCGGGGATGTCGGCGTTGATCGCGTTGGCGCAGGCCCGCTCGGCCTCCTCGTACTCGCGCCGCAGCGCGTCCGCGCGGTCGAGCAGCGCCTGGTGCTCCCCGACCTTCTCGCTCTCGCGCCCCAGGAGGCTGTCGACGAACCCGTCGGCCTCGCGCCAGTCGTCGTCGCCCTCGATGGAGTTGAGGAAGGTGTAGGAGTCGCTCTTGAGCGTGGACCACTTGCCCTTGATGTCCCGGACGGCCTCGGCGAAGGTCTCCAGCGCGCTCGCGGCCTTGTCGAAGGAGGTCTCCACCTTGTCACCGTCGGTCGCGACCGGGTCCACCACCGCGTACAGGGTCTCGGCCTCGGGCGCGGAGTAGCACGAGGACAGCCCCGCCCAGGCGCTCTTGATGTCGCCGCCGATTCCGGCCACATTGGCCCCCTCCCGGCGCAGGTCCCGCGCCTGTCTCTCCAGGGTGGCGGGACTGGCGGTCGGAATGGGGAAGGCCGCGGGGTTGATCAGGCCGCCCGTGGGCGTGCACATCTCGGTCACGGGGGTGCCTCCGTCTGGGAGCTGAGGGAAGAACGCGTCGGGGGTCCTCGGGGCCGGGGGAC
>NZ_QPFC01000108.1:0-11059 GCF_003427465.1 Nocardiopsis sp. TNDT3
CGCCGACTCCCTGGCGCTGGCGGGCGCGGTGGCCTTCGAGGCCCCCCGCGTCGGCCGGACCGCGGGGGCGGTCACCGTCGACCACGGGCTCCAGGAGGGCTCGGACCGGCGCGCCGAGGACGTGGCCAAGGTCCTGGCCGGGCTCGGGCTCGACCCCGTCCTGGTCCGGACCGTGCGGGTGACCGGACCGGGCGGGCCCGAGGCGTCGGCCCGGCGCGCCCGCTACGAGGCACTGGACGGCGCGGTCGCCGAGCGCGCCCCCGCCGTGGTGCTGCTCGGCCACACGCTCGACGACCAGGCCGAGACGGTTCTGCTCGGCCTGGCCCGCGGCTCCGGGGCCCGTTCGCTGGCGGGCATGGCGCCGCGCGTCGGCCACCGCCTGCGCCCCCTGCTGGACCTGGACCGGGCCACCGTGCGCGAGGCATGCGCCCGGATGGGTCTGGACGCGTGGGAGGACCCGCACAACCTCGACCCCCGCTTCGCCCGGTCGCGGGTGCGCCACGAGGCGCTGCCCGCCCTGGAGCGCGCGCTGGGCCCGGGGATCGCCGCCGCGCTCGCCCGCACCGCGGGCATGCTGCGCGCGGACGCCGACACCCTGGACCTGCTCTCCGACGGACTGTTCGAGGAGGCGTCCGGCCCGGGCGAGGGGGACGGGCGGGACGCGCGCCCGGTCGGGCCCGTGCTGGCGGTGGCACCGCTGGAGCGGGCCCCCGAGTCCCTGCGCACCCGGGTGCTGCGCCGCGCCGCGCTCGCCGCGGGCTGTCCGGCCAGCGCGCTGACCGCCCGGCACGTGCGCGAACTGGACCGGCTGGTCACCGAGTGGCGTGGTCAGGCCCACATCAACCTGCCCGGGGGCGTCCGGGGCCGCCGTGTCGCGGGCCGTGTCCGTTTCGAGCGCTGAGGCCCGGCCGCGCCCGGCGTGTCCGCCCCCGGGACGCGCCGCCGCGGGGGAGGGCGGGCCGGTCCGGCTCCGCCGCCGCGTTCGGCACGTTTATCCTGGTTGCCGCAAACGGGGAACCCAGCAGCGAGGACATCAGCGTGGACGCCAAAGACATGGGTCGGGACCTGGAGAAGGTCCTGGTCACCGAGGAAGAGATCAAGGCCCGCCTGGAGGAGGTCGGCGCGCGCATCGACGCCGACTACGCGGGCAAGGACCTGCTCATCGTCGGTGTGCTCAAGGGCGCGGTGATGGTGATGGCCGACCTCGCCCGGGTACTGCACACCCCGGTCTCCATGGACTGGATGGCGGTCTCCTCCTACGGGGCCGGGACCACCTCCTCCGGGGTGGTCCGCATCCTCAAGGACCTGGAGACCGACATCAAGGACCGCGACGTCCTCATCGTCGAGGACGTCATCGACTCCGGTCTGACCCTGTCGTGGCTGATCGGCAACCTGAAGTCGCGCGGGCCCCGCTCGGTGGAGGTCTGCACGATGATCCGCAAGCCGCTGGCCTTCGACGTGGACCTGCACGTGGAGTACGTCGGCTTCGACCTGCCCAACGAGTTCATCGTCGGCTACGGCCTCGACTACGCCGAGAAGTACCGCAACCTGCCCTTCATCGGCACCCTCGCCCCGCACGTCTACGAGAGCTAGGAGGGCGGGCCCGACCCGCCGCGGAGGCGCCGTCCGGACTCCGTACGGGCTCGCACCGACCCGTACGGAGGCTGTGGGGAGCGCCACGGGAACAACGCGGTGGGGTGTCGTCGTTGCTTTCATGACGGTTCCCGCCCGGTCGTCCGTGCGGGCGTGCCCGCCCTCGGGGGCGAGGTGTACCGTCGAATATCCCGGCGACGTTCCGGGGAACCACGTGTCCGATAGGTCCTGCTTCGGAAACTCCTCTGGGGCGGGGCGGCCTGGTCAGGAGGGACGGACCCGACAGGGTTCCGCTCACATGAATCTGAAGCGTTTTTTCCGCGGTCCGTGGATCTGGATCCTGGCCGTCGGCCTCATGCTCATCATCGGCTTCCGCGTGTTCGACGTCGGTGGCGGTCCCCAACCCACGGAGACCGACATCTCGACCGTCCACCAGCTCATCGAGCGGGACGAGGTGGACAACGCCGAGATCGTCGACCGCGACCAGCGCATCGTGCTGACCACCGTGGACGACGAGATCTACGAGGCGTACTGGGTCGAGGGGCAGGGCCTCCAGCTCGCGGAGATGCTCCAGACCTCCCTGGACAGCGAGGGCTCCAACCTGGAGTCCTACGAGGTGTCGGTCGCCACCACACCGGTGTGGACCACCGCGCTGTTCAGCCTGCTGCCGCTGGTCATCATCATCGTCATCTTCTGGTTCATCTTCAGCCAGATGCAGGGCGGCGGCTCGCGCGTGATGAACTTCGGCAAGTCCAAGGCCAAGCTCATCACCAAGGACACGCCCAAGAACACCTTCGCCGACGTCGCCGGGGCCGACGAGGCCATCGAGGAGCTCCACGAGATCAAGGAGTTCCTCCAGAACCCGGCCAAGTTCCAGGCGATGGGCGCCAAGATCCCCAAGGGCGTGCTCCTGATGGGCCCGCCCGGAACCGGTAAGACCCTCCTGGCCCGCGCCGTCGCCGGCGAGGCCGGGGTCCCGTTCTACTCCATCTCCGGCTCGGACTTCGTCGAGATGTTCGTCGGTGTGGGCGCCTCCCGCGTGCGCGACCTGTTCGAGCAGGCCAAGGCCAACGCCCCCGCGATCATCTTCATCGACGAGATCGACGCCGTCGGCCGCCACCGCGGCGCCGGCATGGGCGGCGGGCACGACGAGCGCGAGCAGACCCTCAACCAGATGCTGGTCGAGATGGACGGCTTCGACGTCAAGGGCGGCGTCATCCTCATCGCCGCCACCAACCGGCCCGACATCCTCGACCCGGCGCTGCTGCGCCCCGGCCGCTTCGACCGGCAGGTCGTCGTGGACCGCCCGGACATGGACGGCCGCCGCGACATCCTCAAGGTCCACGCCAAGGGCAAGCCCATGGCGGACGACGTCGACTTCAACGTCATCGCCCGCCAGACCGCCGGGATGACCGGCGCCGACCTGGCCAACGTCATCAACGAGGGCGCCCTCCTGTCCGCGCGCGCCGACCGGAACGTCATCACCCACGCCGTCCTGGAGGAGGCGATCGAACGGGTCATGGCCGGTCCCGAGCGCAAGACCCGGGTGATGTCCGACCGGGAGAAGAAGGTCATCGCCTACCACGAGGGCGGCCACGCCCTGGTGGGCCACGCGCTGCCCAACTCCGACCCGGTGCACAAGATCACCATCCTGCCGCGCGGCCGGGCCCTGGGCTACACGATGTCGGTGCCGACGGAGGACAAGTTCCTCACGTCGCGTTCGCAGATGATGGACCAGCTCGCGATGATGCTCGGCGGTCGCGCCGCGGAGGAGCTCGTCTTCCACGAGCCCACCACCGGCGCGGGCAACGACATCGACAAGGCCACCAGCCTGGCCCGCAACATGGTGACCGAGTACGGCATGAGCGAGCGCCTGGGCGCCCGCAAGTTCGGCTCCGGCAACACCGAACCCTTCCTGGGCCGGGAGATGTCGCACGCCCGCGAGTACTCCGAGGAGATCGCCTCCATCATCGACGAGGAGGTGCGCCGCCTCATCGAGTCCGCGCACGACGAGGCCTACGAGGTCCTCGTCGAGTACCGGGACGTCCTGGACGACCTGGTCGTGGCGCTGCTGGAGAAGGAGACCCTGTCCAAGGCCCAGGTGCTGGAGATCTTCGCGCCGGTGGTCAAGCGACCCTCCCGCGGCTCCTACACGGGGTACGGCAAGCGCCAGCCCTCGGAGCGGCCCCCGGTGCGCTCCAAGAAGGAGCTGGCCGTGCTCAACGGCGCCGAGGTCCCGGGCGCCGACGCGGTGCAGGGCTCCACTGACGTCCAGGACCCCCAGGCGGTCCGGGGCTCCTCGACCAACGGACAGCTCCCGGGGCCGTCCGACAGAGGCGAGGAGGAGAGCTCGTGAGCCCGACCGAGGACCTGCCGCCCAGGTCCGTGGACCGTCCGCGCATCGAGCGCGCCGTCCGCGAGATCCTGCTCGCCATCGGCGAGGACCCGGACCGCGACGGCCTGGTCAAGACGCCCGAACGGGTGGCCAGGGCCTACGAGGAGCAGTTCGCGGGGCTGGGGCAAAAGCCCGGGGACGTGCTCACCACCGTGTTCGAGGCCGACCACGAGGAGATGGTCCTGGTCAAGGACATCGAGCTCTACTCCACCTGCGAGCACCACCTGGTGCCGTTCTACGGGGTGGCGCACGTGGGCTACATCCCCGGCGCGGACGGCCGCATCACCGGTCTGAGCAAGCTCGCCCGCCTGGTGGACGTGTACGCGCGCCGGCCGCAGGTGCAGGAGCGGCTCACCGGCCAGGTGTCGGACGCGATCATGGAGTTCCTCCAGCCCCGCGGCGTGATCGTCGTGGTCGAGGCCGAGCACCTGTGCATGACCATGCGCGGGGTACGCAAGCCCGGGGCCAAGACCGTCACCTCGGCCGTGCGGGGGATCTTCCGCAGCAGCGACCGGACCCGCTCCGAGGCGATGAGCCTGATCCTGAGCCAGCGCTAGCCAGGGGCCCTTCCCGTGAACCCTCCCCCGCGACTCGGTCGCGGGGGAGGGTTTCGCGCCTCCGCGGACGGGCACAAGCCCCGGGCGCGCGCCTCCGGTTTTCCGGCGTACGCGTAGGGTGATCCTTATGGGGCCGAAACACACACTTCCGGGCCTGCCCGATCGCGGGCGGTGCCTGGTCATGGGGGTCGTGAACGTCACCCCCGACTCCTTCTCCGACGGCGGCGCGTGGTTCGATCCCGACAGGGCGATCGAACACGGGATGCGCCTGGCCGAGGAGGGCGCGGACCTGGTCGACGTGGGCGGTGAGTCCACCCGTCCCGGCGCGCAGCGCGTCTCCGCCGCCGAGGAGCTGCGCAGGGTCGAACCGGTCGTGCGGGAGCTCTCCGCGCGGGGCGTCGCCGTCAGCGTCGACACCATGCGCGCCGAGATCGCCGAGAAGGCCGTGGAGGCCGGGGCCGTGCTGGTCAACGACGTCAGCGGCGGGCTCGCAGACCCGGCCATGGCCCGACTCGTGGCTTCTTCCGGCGTTGCCTACGTGTTGATGCACTGGCGTGGGCATAGTCATGACATGCAGAGCCGTGCCGTGTACACGGATGTCGTCCAGGAGGTCCTCGATGAGCTCCGCGACCGTATGGAGGCCATGATCAGTGCAGGTGTCGACCCCGGACAGATCGTTCTGGACCCCGGGTTGGGATTCTCCAAGCGCCCCGAGCAGGCGCACAACTGGGCGCTGCTGCACGAGCTGGAGCGCTTCCACGAGCTGGGGCGCCCCGTGCTGGTGGCCGGATCGCGCAAGCGCTTCCTGAGCCGCCTGCTCGGCGACGCCAAGGGCGAGGACCGCCCCTTCACCGAGTGCGACGCCGCCACCGCGGCCGTCACCACCCTGTCCGCGGACCGGGGGGCGTGGGCCGTGCGGGTGCACGACGTCCGTCCCAGCGCCGACGCCGTCCGCGTGGCGGCGGCCTGGTCCGACGGCGGCGCCCGTCTGGACGAGGGACGCGCCGAGCCGGTGGAGGGCCGCCTGTGAAGTCGCGGCAGGAGGTCATGGAGAGCGTGGCCGAGGCCAACGCGCAGTTCTACAGCGCCATCGAGAACGGCGACATCGACCTGATGCGCAGCGTCTGGGCGGAGGAGCACGAGGCGCCCGACCTGGTGTGCGTCAACCCCGGCTGGCCGCTGCTGCGCGGGCGCACCGAGATCATGCGCGCCTGGTCGCTGATCATGGCCAACGTCACCTACATCCAGTACGTGCTCACCGAGACCCACATCGGGGTCGGCGGCGACATCGCCATGGTCACGTGCGAGGAGAACGTGCTGACCGCCGAGGAGGACAGTCCCGGCTTCGTCGCGGGCGGCCAGGTGGTGACCACCAACCTGTTCGTGGACACCGACCAGGGGTGGCGGCTGTGGTCGCACCACGCCTCGCCCGTGCTCATGGAGGACGACGAGGACGAGGGAGAGGTCGAGGCCTGATGCCCGATCGCGTCGCGCTCCGCGGACTGCGGGCCCGCGGCCACCACGGCGTGTTCGAGTTCGAGCGTCGGGAGGGCCAGGACTTCGTGGTCGACGCGGTGCTGTACCTGGACACCGCCCCGGCGGCGGCCTCCGACGACGTGGGCGACACCGTCCACTACGGCCTGCTCGCCGACCGCCTGGTCGCGATCGTGACCGGGGAGCCGGTCAACCTGATCGAGACCCTCGCCGAGCGGCTGGCCCGGGAGTGCCTGGCCGAACCGCTGGTCGAGCGGGCGGAGGTGACGGTGCACAAGCCGTCGGCGCCCATCGAGCACGAGTTCGCCGACGTGGCCGTCACCGTGGTCCGGGAGCGGACACGGCGCGAACCCGGCGACCTCGGGGACGCCCGGGACCCGGCGGGCGCGCAGGACCCCGCCAGGCGGCGCGCCGTACTCTCCCTGGGCTCCAACCTCGGGGACCGGATGGCCGCCCTCCAGGGGGCCGTGGACACGCTGCTGGACGGCGCGGACGCGCCGGTCCCGGTGGCGGTGTCCCCCGTCTACGAGACCGCGCCGGTGGGGGGCCCCGAACAGGGCGCCTTCCTCAACGCGGTCCTGGTCGTGGACACCGACGGTCCGCCCCGCGCCCTGCTGGAGCGCGCCCGAGCGGCCGAGCGGGCCTTCGACCGCGTCCGCGGGGTCCGGTGGGGGCCGCGCACGCTGGACGTGGACGTCATCGCGTTCGGGGACGTGCGCGACGACGACCCGGAGCTGACCCTGCCGCACCCGCGCGCCCACGAACGGGGGTTCGTGCTCCGTCCCTGGCTGGACGCCGACCCCGGGGCGCGCCTGCCCGGGAGGGGTCCGGTCGCCGACCTGCTGGAGGCCTGCGGTGAGCAGGGACTGCGCCGGCGCGACGACCTGCGGCTGCGTCTGCCGGGGCGGGACTGATGCCCCGGGACGAGGAGGGGCGGATGCGCCCCACCGGATGGCGGGTCCCGTCCCTGCTGGCGGTCGTCGGCGCCCTCACCGGGGTGCTGGTCACCAACTCCCTGCCGGGGCTGCCGCTGCTGCCGTGGTCGGCGATCCCGACCCTGCTGCTGCTCGCGGTCGCCGAGGGCTACACGGCGGGGCGGACCCGCAGGCGCATCCTCCGGAAGCCGGGGACCGAGCCGATGCAGCCGCTCAGCGCGGCCCGCCTGGTCGCCCTGGCCAAGGCCAGCGCGCTGTTCGCGTCCCTGGCGCTGGGCTTCTTCGCGGGGATGGCGCTGTCGGTGTCGGACACGCTGGTGCTGCCCGTGCACCGGGAGGTGTTCCTCACCGCGCTGGGCACGGCCCTGTCGTCGGGGTTGCTGCTGGCCGCCGCCCTGTACCTGGAGCACGCCTGCAGGGTCCCCGAGGACGACGATCCGCAGGACGGCGCCCGGTTCTGACGCCCCGGGGTCTTTCGCCCGGATTCGCCTGCGCGCCGCGTCGGTCTGCCGGTGCTTGCCCCCGGATGGTTGACTGGCTCCGTGGAGACCAGTGACACGACACCGCCGCCCGGGCCCTCCAGGCCACTCGACGCGGCGTTCGCACCGCCCGGGGAAGCCTCCTGGAGCCGTGTGTCGCCCGCCCTGGCCTGGTACCGCCGGATCGTGGTGGGCACGCTGTGCCTGCTCGCCGGGGGCGGGGGCGCCGTGCTGCTGCTCGTGCGGGCCTCCTGGCCCTGGGCCGCCGCCTGGGCGGTTCTGGCCGCGGCGGTCCTGGCCGCGGGCTGGGTCCTGGCCGGGCTCTTCCGCCGGTCGTGGGGCTACGCGGAGGCCGATGAGGAGCTCTACCTCACCTACGGGGTGTTCGTGAGGCAGTTGGTGGTCATCCCCTACGGCCGGATGCAGGTCGTGGACGTCACCGCCGACCTCCTCGAACAGGCCCTGGGCATCGCCACCGTGCAGGTGCGCACCGCCGCCAGCACCGCGGACACCCGGGTGGTCGGGCTGCCGCTGGCCGAGGCCGTCCGGATGCGCGACCGGCTCGCGGCGCGCAGTGAGAGCTTCTCGACGGGGTTGTAAGTGCACGGACCAGCTCAGCCGCCGCAGGGTCCCCCGGGCCCGCACGTCCGACCGGGGACCGCCGGGCCTCAGTGGTACCAGGGTCCTCCGGGACCGCCCTTCGGGCCGCCCGGGCCGTCGCAGCCGCCCGGTCCGCCGTTCGGTCCGCCGCAGCCGCCCGCCATGCTGCCCCCGTTCGGGTGGCGGCCCCAGCCGTCCCGGCCCCCGCGGCCGGAGGACGACGTCACCACGGGCGTGTTCCGTGCGCACTGGATGAGCGTCCCGCTCCAGGTCGTCGCGGTGACCCTGGTGTTCGTGGCGCTGGTCGGCCCCATCCTCAACACCTTCGGCTTCGCCTGGGTCGTGATGATGGCCGTGGCCGTCGTCTTCGGCACGCTCGCCTACGCCCTGCCCGCGTGGTGGTACGCCACCTTCGGGCTGCGCGAGGACCACCTGGTCGTCCACAGCGGCCTGGTCAGGCGCAGCTCGCGCGAGGTGCCGCTCAGCCGCCTCCAGGCGGTGGACGTGGTCCGGCCCCTGTTCCTCCAGGTGTTCGGCATGGCCGAGCTGCGCATCGAGCTGGCGGGCGGCGACGGGAGCGACATCCGGCTGCGCTGCCTGCCCCGCGTCCTGGCCGAGCGCCTGCGCGTGGCGGTCCTCGCACACGCCGCCGGACTCCCCGGGCGCTCGCCCGAGGCGCCGGAGTGGCCGTTCTACCGGCTGCCCTTCCTGCTGCTGCTCGGCGCGCTGACCTTCCGTGTGCCGGTCCTGCTGTCCTTCATCGCGCTGCTCATGCTCGCCACCGCGGGCGCGGTCTTCGCGGAAGCGGGCGTGGTGGGCGCGCTCCTCCCGCTCACCCTGGGGCTGCTGCGCTACTTCTGGGGGCCCCTGGCCCGCTACACCGACTACTACGCCTCCCTCTCCTCCGACGGTCTGCGCCTGCGCTACGGCATGTTCCAGCGGCGCATGCAGACGGTCCCGCCGGGGCGCGTGCAGGCCGTGCGCGTGGTCGAGCCCCTGCTCTGGCGGGCCCTGGGCGTGGCCCGGGTCGAGGCCAACGTGGCCGGTTACGCGGGCGCGCGCCAGGCCGACTCGTCCACCCTGCTGCCCGTGGCGCCGCGCCGCACGGCCTTCGCCCTGGTCAACGAGCTGTTCCCGGAGAGCGAGGCGGCCCATGTGCCGCTCGTGCCCAACGACAGGCCGGTGCCGAACCTGATGGGCGTGGACGAGCACCTCTTCGTCAGCACGCGCGGCCTGTTCTGCCTGGTGACCGAGATCGTCCCGGTGGAACGCGTCCAGACGGCGCGCCTGGTGGCCGGGCCGCTGGCCCGCCTGACGGGACGTGTCGCGGTGGACGTGGACACGCCCCCGGGGCCGGTCCGCGCCAGGGCCCACGGGCGCCGGGCCCGGGAGGCGCGCCGCTTCCTGGACGCGCTGACCGAGTACGGGCGCCGGGCCCGGGTGCCCGCGGCGGGCACGGAGCGCTGGGCGACCCGAGCCACCCTCACCCGCCGGACCGGGGCCGCGGGGCGGCCCCTCTTCGAGGAGGCCGGGCCCGGAGAACCCGCGTCCGCCGGGGCGGCGTCGGCGCACATCGAGGACGCGCAGGACCCGACGCGCGTCGAGGCCCCGGCTGCGGACGCGCCGCCGCCGGGCGGCCGTCCGCGTTTCCTGGCGCCGGGGGCCGAAGGTCCCGAATCCGAGGATTGGGGACCAGGGGTCGCGGAAGCCGGGAAAGACGGCACCGCCGACACCTCCGCCGAGGACGGTACGGAGGGGACCCGGGACACCCCCGAACGCTGATGTGGTGTGCGTCACATTAAGGGGTTCTCGGGCTCCCTTTTGTGACTCACATGTCGGACATGGATGCGCACGGAAGGTGATAATTCCAGCTCGCGGTCGCGAAATGCTTTCGCGTTATGGCCACGCGGAGCGAGGGAGTATGGCTAAATGGTGACCGAACACGAGGAGTGTTCATTGTCATACGCATAGTCAATGGTATCGACCGGTTGGCGCCCCCCGCCAACCGGTCCGACGGGAGAAACCACATGCTGAAGAAGGCTTTCGCCGCCAGTGCCATCGTCGCCGCCGCCGCGGGCGTCCTGCTCACGGGCGCTCCGGCCATGGCCAACAGCAACGTCTCGACCTCCGGCAACGGAAGCGTCCTGGGGGGCAACCAGCTCGTGGCCGACCTGGACGTGCCGATCAACGTCTGCGGCAACGCCATCGCGGTCCTCGGTGTGGCCGGCGCCAACTGCGTCGACTCCGGCGCCGTCGTGAAGAACTAGTAGCGGCTCAGGGCGGCCCGACCCGGCTCCGCCGGGCGGCGGGCTCCCGGCCGAGGCGCCATCCCGTGACGACGGGGTGGCGCCTTCGTCGTGTCCGGGTTCCGCACCCGATCCTCCCGGATCCGACCCGCGAACCCCGTCCGCGACCCGCCCCTTCCGCTCGACCGCAATCGCAATTGTCGTCCGACTGGAAACCGTCCGGCCGGTGACGCTGCGCGCACACGCCTCCCGCCGATGTCTGGGTCTTTGTCCCGAACACACCCGAGAGGCGCGCGCACGCAGTGTGAACATAAGGATGCTTCTCGTTATAAGGCCAGTTCAAAGCGGGGAAACAAGGTCTTCCCGGGGGTAATTTCTTGAGCGGCTCCCCAGGGGGCCGCCACACAACCAGCCGTCCGGCGGTCCCCCCGACCGGACACAGAAGGAGACGCGCAGTGCTCAAGAAGACGCTCGCCACCAGCGCCGTGATCCTCGCCTCGGCCGGGGTCCTCCTCACCGCGGCACCGGCGGCCGCGAACGTCGGCACCTGGACCTCCAACCACGATTCCGAATTCAGCGGCAACCTCTCCTACATCAACGGCCTGACGAACGGGAACGTGGGTTGCGGCAACTCCAACGCCGCCTTCGGCCAGTCCCTGGGCTCGTGCTTCAACACCGGGGTGATCATCCAGGACTGATCCTGTCGGCCCCGCGGAGGGGGTCGGCGTGCCGGGTGGTGGGGGCGGACGCGGTGTCCGCC
>NZ_QPFC01000997.1:0-1120 GCF_003427465.1 Nocardiopsis sp. TNDT3
CGGCGAGGCGGGGCTGTCCGCGAGGTGGAAGGGGTCGGGGCCGCGCACGAGCGCGGTGTCGCCCGCGCTGATCGCGAGGGCCGTCCCGTCGGACATGACCACCGAACCGCCGCCGCTGATCACCGTCAGCATGGTCAGCGGCGCGCCGCCGGTGAAGCGGATCGTCCAGGGCGGTTCCAGCGAGGCCTGGCTGACGGAGGCTCCGGCGGAGCGGATGCCGCTGAGCATGTCGCTCAAAGGGTCCATGGGAACGAGTGTAGACGCACGCCAAAGAAACGCAGCTTTTCAGCTATGGAACGTCCACGCCCGCTGGTCTGTACTGGATCCATGAACCAAGAGCCCTTCGCAGCTTCCGAGACCTCCGAGCCCCCCACGCCGACCGGACGCACCGCCCTGGTCGTGTTCGCCCACCACCGCCCGGACTCCCTGACCGCCGCCGTGGCCGCACGGGCCGCGGCGCGCCTGGAGGCGGCCGGGTACCGCGTCGACCTGCTCGACCTGCACGCCGAGGGGTTCGACCCCCGCAACAGCGAGGCCGACGAGCCCGACTACGGCAACCGGGACAAGGTCTACTCCGACGAGGTGCACGCCCACATCCGCCGCGTCCACGCCGCCGAACTCATCGTCCCCGTCTTCCCCGTGTGGTGGTACGGGCTGCCGGCCCTGCTCAAGGGCTGGATCGACCGCGTGTGGAACTACGGCCTCGCGTACGGCCGCAGCAGGTCCCCCATGGCGGGCAAGCGGATGCTGTGGCTGGGCCTGGCGGGGCTCGCCGAGGGGGAGCAGAACGCGGACCTGGTGCTCGACCTGCTCGACGGACCCCTGCGCCGGGGGATCTCGGAGTACTGCGGGATCTTCGACGTCCACACGGCCGCGCTGTTCGACAGCGAGGCCCAGGGCCTGTCCGGTGCGGCCCGGGAGCGCCACTACCAGAAGCTGTTCGCCGAGGCCGAGGCGGCGGTCGACAAGCTCGTCGCCGGATGAGCCGACCACCGCTGACCGCTTCCGGTGGAGCCCGCCCGGGCTCCGGCCGGGGGACGGGGACCCGCGTACGGGCCCCGTCGGGGGGCGAGCGGCGGACGCGCGACGGGAGGGGCCGCCCCCGCGCTCGGCGGTGGGC
>NZ_QPFC01000998.1:0-1733 GCF_003427465.1 Nocardiopsis sp. TNDT3
GACGTAGGGGGGGTTGCTGATGAGCAGGTCGACGCGCCCGTTGAGCTGGGGCAGGGCGGTGCGCATGTCGCCGTGGTGGGAGGTGACCCGGTCGGCGTGGCCGCTGGCGTCGATGTTGCGCCGGGCCCAGGCCAGGGCGTCGGGGTCGACCTCCACCGTGTGCACGCGCGAGCGCGGCACCTCCTGCGCGATGGAGATGGCGATGGCTCCCGAGCCGGTGCCGAGGTCGACCACCAGGGGGTCGGCGACGTCCATGGCGCGCAGGGTCTGGATGGCCCAGTCCACCATGATCTCGGTCTCGGGGCGGGGCACGAAGACCCCGGGCCCGACGCGGAGTTCGAGGTAGCGGAAGTAGGCGCGGCCGGTGATGTGCTGGAGGGGTTCGCGGGCCTCGCGCCGGGAGACGCACTCCCAGTAGCGGGCGTCGAAGTCGGAGTCGGCGACCGTGTGCAGCTCCCCTCGACGGACACCGTGCACGAACGCCGCGAGTTCCTCGGCGTCGGCGCGAGGTGAGGCCACGCCCGCCTCCGCGAGTCTGCGCGTCGCGCGGGCGACCTCGTCGAGCAGGACGTTCATGACGACTGAGCCGCTTCGAGCCTTTCCTTGGTGTCCGCGTCCACGAGGGCCTTGACGACCCCGCCGAGTTCCCCGTCGAGGACTTGGTCGAGGTTGTAGGCCTTGTATCCGACCCGGTGGTCGGAGATGCGGTTCTCGGGGAAATTGTAGGTGCGCACGCGCTCGGACCGGTCCACCGTGCGGACCTGGCTCTTGCGCTCGGCGGCGGCCTCGGCGTCCGCGCTGGCCTGGGCCTCGGCGTAGATGCGGGCGCGCAGGATGCGCATGGCCTGCTCCTTGTTCTGGAGCTGGCTCTTCTCGTTCTGGCACGAGGCGACGATGCCGGTCGGCAGGTGGGTGATGCGCACCGCGGAGTCGGTGGTGTTGACGCTCTGGCCGCCGGGTCCGGAGGAGCGGTAGACGTCCACGCGAAGGTCCTTCTCGTGGATCTCGACCTCGATGTCCTCGGCCTCGGGGACGACCAGCACACCGGCCGCGGAGGTGTGGATGCGGCCCTGGGACTCGGTGACGGGGACGCGCTGCACCCGGTGCACGCCGCCCTCGAACTTGAGCATCGGCCACACGCCCGAACCGGGCTCGGGGGTGCCCTTGTTCTTGAAGGCGATCGTGATGTCCTTGTACCCGCCGAGGTCGGAGTGGGTGGAGTCGATGACCTCGGTCTTCCAGCCCTGGCGCTCGGCGTAGCGCAGGTACATGCGCACCAGGTCGCCGGCGAAGAGGGCGGACTCCTCACCGCCCTCGCCCGCCTTGACCTCCATGATGAGGTTCTTGTCGTCGGCGGGGTCGCGGGGGATGAGCAGGACGCGCAGGCGCTCGGTGAGCCGCTCGGCCTCCTCGGTCAGGCGGTCGGCCTCCTCGGCGAAGGAGGAGTCCTCGGCGGCGAGCTCGCGCGCGGTGTCGATGTCGCTCTCGACCTCCTTGAGCGCGCGGTAGGTCTCGATGATGGGGGTGAGCTGTGCGTAGCGTTTGCCCAGCGTGCGCGCCCTGGCCTGGTCGGCGTGCACCTCGGGGTCGGCGAGCTGCTGTTCCAGCTCGTAGTACTCCCCCAGTAGGTCGTCCAGCTTCACGTTCGCCCGTCCCCGTCGTGTCGTGCTTACCTCGCCTGTCCGTCTCCCCCTCGGGGGTCAGCCTGGTCCCGCGGGGCCGGGTGCTCCGGC
>NZ_QPFC01000999.1:0-1195 GCF_003427465.1 Nocardiopsis sp. TNDT3
CCGCCGAACCCCTGCGGACCCCGGCCCCCGCCGCGGTCGACGCCCTCGTGGAGGAGTACCGGGAGGCCACCGGCCTTCCCGGCGCGGCGGTGGTCCTGACCCACGGCACGGAGGTCGTCCACGCGCAGGGGTACGGCACCACCCCCGGCGGGGAGCCCGTCACCGAGCGCACACCCATGGCCGTGGCCTCGGTGAGCAAGTCCTTCACCGCGCTGGCGGTCCTCCAGCTGGTCGAGGCGGGAGAGCTCGGCCTGGACGACCCGGTGCGGGAGCACCTGCCCGAGTTCACGATGGCCGACCCCCGCGCGGCGCGGATCACCGTCCGCCAGCTGCTCGACCAGACCTCCGGCATGTCCGACTCCGAGTTCGCCTCCTACAGCCGGGGCCGGAGCACCCTCACCCTGCGCCAGTCCGTCGAGGACCTGCGCGACGCGGGTCTGGCCGCCGAACCCGGCACCCGGTGGGAGTACCACAACCCCAACTTCCAGGTCGCCGCCCGCCTGGTCGAGGTGGTCGGCGGGCGGTCCTTCGCCGACCACCTGGACGAGCGGGTCCTCTCGCCGCTGGGGATGGACGACACCACCACCGTCGACACCGACCTCGACCTGCCGTCCGGCGCGCGCGGCCACATCAGCGTGCTCGGACTCCCGTTCCCGGCGGACGAACCCCCCGGGTTCGGCAACGGCTCGGGCGGCGTCATCAGCACCGCTGCGGACATGGGCGCGTGGCTCGTCGCCCACAACAACGGCGGTCGGGGCCCCGGCGGGGAACGGATCCTGTCCGAGGAGGGGATCGAGGCCCTGCACACCCCCTCGCCGGTCTCCGGGGGCTCCTACGCCCTGGGGTGGTCGACGGACGAGACCGGTTCGGGGGCGCCGGTGGTCGAGCACAGCGGCAACCTGATGACCGCCACCGCGCACCAGGCGCTGCTGCCCGAGAGCGGTCACGGTGTGGCGGTCATGGCCAACAGCGGGTCGGCGGGCAGCGGCGCCTCCGCCCTGGCCGCCGCGCTCGTGGAGCTGATCGACTCCGGGCGTGCGCCCGTACCGCCGACGGGAACGCTGGTGCTGGTCGCGGACGCCGTCCTGCTCGCCCTGGGCGCCGCCGCCGTACCGCTCGCCTGGCGCGGCGTCCGGCGCGCGGGTGACTGGGCCCGCGCACGCGGGGGGCGCCCGTGGTGGGCCGCGGCGGCGCG
>NZ_QPFC01001000.1:0-1568 GCF_003427465.1 Nocardiopsis sp. TNDT3
AACCATCACCACGCCACCCACGGCCACCCCCAACACCCACCTGTGGAAAACGTGGCCGCCTACGCCCTCTCAACACCCCGTCCCCTCGGCGGTCTACAGGTTGCGCGGTACCTCGTTGCCCACCGCGAGAATCCCCTCGCGCATGCGCGTGCGCCACAGCAGCAGACCGCCGATGACGAAGAACACGATCAGCGACAGGATCGCCATCCGGTAGCCGCCGGTGAGGGAGACGGCCACGGTCACGGTCAGCGATCCCAGGAAGCTCGATCCCTTGTCCGAGATCTGGTACAGACTGAAGTACTCCGCCTCGCGCCCACGGGGGATGAGCTGGGAGTACAGCGACCGGGCCAGCGACTGGGTGCCGCCCAGCACCAGGCCGATGCCCACGCCCATGGCCACGAACAGCGGCACGTTCCCGACCGGGAGGAAGTAGGCCGCCGCCACGAGCGAGCTCCACACCGCGAGCGTGGCCAGCACGGTGTTCTTGCTGCCCAGGACCCGGGCCACCCGGCCGGTCAGGAAGGCGCCCCCGAAGGCCACGAACTGGATGATGAGGATGGTGACGATCAGGACGTTCTGGTCCAGTCCCAGATCCTGGGTGGCGAAGGGCGCCGCGTAGCGGATGGCCGCCTGCACACCGTCGTTGAACAGGATGAACGCCAGGAGAAAGAGAATCGTGTTCGGGTATTTGCGCATGTCCTTGAGCGTGTGCCCGAACTGGCGCAGCGACCGTCCCACCTTCGGTCGCCCCCGGCTGCTCGCCGCCAGGGCGCCGTAGCGGTTGCGCAGCGGCCGCACCGCCAGGACGGTGAACCCCGCCCACCACAGGCCGCAGGAGGCGAAGGCGATGCGCGCGGCGTCGTCCGTGCCCAGGCCCAGGGACGGAGCGCCGACCACCAGGCCCAGGTGGACGGCGAGCAGCAGGGCCCCGCCGAGGTAGCCGATGCCCCAGCCGGTGACCGAGACCCGGTCGCGTTCCTCGGCCGTGGCCACCTCGGGCAGGAACGCGTTGTAGACCACGCCCGCCAGCCCGTACAGCAGGTTGGCCAGCACGAACAGTACCGAGGCCACCAGGTAGCCGTCGGTGGCGAAGTACAGCCCCAGCGTGCACGCCGACCCGCCTACGGCGAGCCAGAGCAGCCACCGCTTCTTGTGCCGCGAGTGGTCGACCATCGACCCCACGATCGGCAGGCACAGGATCTGGAGCAGGATCGCCACCGTGGTCAGCGCCGGGTAGAGCGCGTTGGGGTGCAGCGAGAGGAAGTCCAGGCCCAGCGGGCTGATGGACAGCGCGGGGTCCAGGCAGGACGCGGCGTCAGGGGCCCCGGCCGACACACACGCCAGGTTGCTCAGGTACGGGCCGATGAGCACGGTCACCACCGAGGTGGTGAACACCGAGTTGGCCCAGTCATAGAGGTACCAGCCGCGCTGTTCGCGCCTGCGCTGGCCGGGATCGGCGGAGGGGGCGCCGGTGGCGTCCGTCTCCGGTGGTGTGGTGGCCATGGGGGCTATCCGTTCCGCTGGGGGGAGTCGGTGGGAGAGTCGCTGGAGGTGCCGGTGGGGTCGGA
>NZ_QPFC01001001.1:0-5972 GCF_003427465.1 Nocardiopsis sp. TNDT3
GCCCCGGGGTCGGGCCCTGGGGCCAGCCGCCTCTAGTTGCCGCGCGCGGCGAGGTAGCGCTCGGCGTCCAGGGCGGCGGAGCAGCCGGTTCCCGCGGCGGTGATCGCCTGCCGGTACTGGTGGTCGACGACGTCGCCCGCGGCGAAGACGCCCTCCAGGTTGGTCCGCGTGGACGGGAAGTCCACCTTGACGTAGCCCTCTTCGTCCAGCTCGATCTGCTTGTCGAACAGGTCCACGCGCGGGTCGTGGCCGATCGCGACGAACAGGCCGGTCACGTCCAGGGTGCTGGTCTCGCCGGTCTGGGTGTCGAGCACCTTGAGGCCGGAGACGCGCTCCTCGCCCAGGACCTCGGTGACCGCCGAGTTCCAGAGGAAGGTGATCTTGTCGTTGGCGTGCGCGCGCTCGGCCATGATGCGGCTGGCGCGCAGCTGGTCGCGGCGGTGGATGACGGTCACCGACCTCGCGAACCGGGTGAGGAACAGGGCCTCCTCCATGGCGGTGTCGCCGCCGCCGACCACCGCGATGTCCTGGTCGCGGAAGAAGAAGCCGTCGCAGGTGGCGCACCAGGAGGTGCCGCGCCCGGACAGCTCCTTCTCGCCGGGGACGCCCAGCTCGCGGTAGCCGGAGCCGGTGGCGAGGATGACCGTGTGCGCGAGGAAGGTCTCACCGCCCGCGACGACCTCCTTGACCGGCTTGGTGAGGTCGACCTCGGTGACGTCCTCCGGCACCAGCTCGGCGCCGAACCGCTCCGCCTGCTTGCGCATGTGGTCCATGAGGTCGGGGCCCATGACACCGTCGGGGAAACCGGGGAAGTTCTCGACCTCGGTGGTGTTCATCAGCGCGCCGCCGGCGGTGATGGAACCCTCGAACACCAGGGGTCGCAGCTCGGCACGGGCGGCGTACACGGCGGCGGTGTACCCCGCCGGTCCGGAACCGATGATGATGACATTGCGGACGTCACTCACGCTCGTTGGCCCTTCACACAGTCGCTGCCCTGGCCACGCCGTGTGACCTCAGGGGAAGTTGGTTAGCACAACCGATGGTAGGCGCAGGGCATTCCCTTCGGGACATCGCCCCAGGTTACGGGGGTGGGGTATGTGTAGGAGGCGGTGCCGCGCACCCTTCGGGCCCCTCCCCGGGAGAGCCCGTCGGCGGCCGGCCGGCGCCCGCGCGGCGGGCGGGGACACCGGGAGCGGGGGAACGGCCGGGAGGCGCGGGACGGCCCCGGGAGAACGCGCGTCCCCGAGGGCGGTCGGGAGCCCTCAGGGGCGCCGCTGGCGGCCGTCCAGGGCCGACCGCACCCCCAGGGCGACCGCGCCCGCCGCGAGCCCCCACGGGGCGTTCAGGGCCAGGACGGCGGCCACCCGGAGGACGGCGACGAGGACAACCGGTCCCGTGCCGCCACGGGGCCGGGTCCGTAGAATCGCCGCATGCCCAGTGACCGCCGGGGCGTCGTGGTCGACGCGCTCTTCGGGTTCGCCGTCTTCGCCGTGGTGGCGATCGCGGTCGCCTCCGACGTCAGCGACACGGGGAACCTGCCGCTCGGGTACGGGGTGGCCGGGGTCCTCGGCGCGCTCATGCTGGTCCGGCGCCGCCGACCGGTCGCGGTCCTGGTCGCCACCTCGGTCCTGGTCGTCGCCAACTACGTGCTCCAGCTGCCCGTCATCGGCCTGGCCGTCCCGGTGGCCGCAGCGCTGTACTCGGCCGCGGAGGCGGGACGCACCCTGTGGTCGGTGGGCCTGGCCGCCGCGCTGGTCCTGGTCTCCACGTTCACCCGGTTGCAGCAGGGGCAGGACCCCGCCTACCTCCTGGGGTACGAGCTGCCCACCACGGTGGCCGTCATGGGCGCGGCCACGGCCCTGGGCCACGTGCAGTGGCAGCGGCGCCGGGCCGAGCACCAGCGCGTGCGGATCGAGGTCCTCGACCGGCAGGCGCGCGAGTCCGAGGCGGCCGAGCGCCAGGCGCTCGAACGCACCCGTATCGCCCGCGACCTGCACGACGCCGTGGGGCACCACCTCTCCGTGGTGTCCCTGCACGCGGCGGTGGCCGCGGAGGCCCTGGACGACGACCCGGCGGACGTGCCCGTCGCGCGAGCCGAGCTGGACCACGTGGCCAGGGCCTCGCGGGCGGGTCTGAGCGAGCTGCGGGCCACCGTGCGCGCGCTGCGCGAGGCCGACCCCGGCGGCGACCGGGTCTCCTCCCTCGCGCACCTGGACGAACTCGTGGCGACGGTGCGCGCGGCCGGGGTGGACGTGGAGGTGACCGGGGTGCCCGCTCCCGGCGAGGTGCCCGGGATGGTGGACGCGACCGCCTACCGGATCGTCCAGGAGGCGCTGACGAACACGCTGCGCCACGCGCGCGCCCCCCGGGCGCGGGTGGCCTTCTCCAGGAGGGACGGGATGCTCGGCGTGACGGTGACCGACGAGGGGACGGCCGTGCCGGTCGCGTCCCCCGGGGGCAGCGGGCTGGCTGGGATGCGCGAACGGGTGCGCCTGGTCGGCGGATCGGTGGAGGCCGCGCCCCGGCCCGGCGGCGGGTTCGGGGTGCGTGCGCTGCTGCCGCTCGGGGACGACCGGTGATCCGGGTCCTGCTCGTGGACGACCAACCCCTCGTCCGCACCGGGGTGCGCGCGCTGCTGGAGCGCGACGAGGGGATCGAGGTGGTGGCCGAGTCCCAGAACGGCCGCGAGGCGCTCGTGGACATCGACCGCCACCGCCCCGACGTGGTCCTGCTCGACCTCCAGATGCCCGTGATGGACGGCCTGGCGGTGCTCCGCGAGCTGGGACGCCGCGGCGGCCCAGCGCCCGGGAGGTCCACAAACGCACATGTCGACACGTCGACGGACCACGGGGTCCGGGTGGTCGTGCTCACCACGTTCGGCGAGGACGACAACGTGTTCACCGCGCTGCGGCTGGGCGCCTCCGGCTTCCTGCTCAAGGACGCTGGTCCGCGGCAGTTGCGGGACGCGGTCCGCACCGTGGCGGCGGGGGACGCCCTGCTCTCGCCGGGGGTCACCCGCAGGGTGATCGAGCGCCTCGCCGACACCGCGGTCGCCCCCGGTAGCGCCTCCCGGCTGGACGTGCTCACCGGCCGGGAGCGCGACGTGCTCGCGCTGGTCGGACGCGGTATGTCGAACCAGGAGATCGGCGCCGCGCTCCACCTGAGCCCGGCGACCGCGCGCACCCACGTGGGGCGCCTCCTGGCCAAGCTCGGAGTCCGCGACCGGGTCGGCCTGGTGGTGGTCGCCTACGAGACGGGCCTGGTCCGCCCGGGCCGGTGAGCGTACGCCCGCAGGCGGCTCCGGCCCCGTCCCGGCGACATGTCGACACGGCGTCAAAGGGACACGGCGTCGGGCGGACACGGGCCCGGAGCGGTCAGGGTGCCCGGACGGTCTCCTGGGCGAGGACGCTCTGGCCGGGGTCGCCGCCCTGGGCACAGGCCGGGTCGACCACGTACACCTCGAACCGCTCGCCCCGGGGGGAGAACAGCACCCACGCGGGGGACTCCCCGTCGCCGTAGCGGGCGTCGTCGACCAGGGTGAAGTGCCCGCCGAACTCCTCACCGAGGAGCACCACGCACTCCTGCACGCCGGGGGGAGCCGCCTGGACGGCCAGGGGGGCGGTCTCCACGCCCCCTCCGGGTTCGCCTCCGCCTGCGGCACCGGTCCCGCCCACGGGGGACAGGTCGAGCGTCCGGGCGGCCTGCTCGGCCAGGGCCGCCTCGGTGTAGACGGTCCCGCTCCGCACCACCTGAGGCGTGTAGGACTGCGCCGTGTCCGGGGCGTTCTCCTGGCCGTTCTCCGCCAGCGGGGCCGCGACACCGGTCTCCCCGCCCTGACCGCCCGGGGTGAGCACGCCGTTGAACAGGGCCGCGCCGCCGCCCCCCACGACGACCGCCGCGGTGGCGGCCAGCATCATCAGCCGGGCCCTGCTCAGGCTCCGCCCGCTCCGGGGCCGGCGTGGGAGAGGGGTCACCGTGGCGCCGCCGGGTACCGGGGCGCCCCCGGTCTGCGGCGGCGCGGCGTCCTCCGTACCGACCGCGCCCGCCGCGCGCTCGCGCGCCGCCTCCGCGACGCGCTGGTCGAGGAGGTCGGCCACGTCCCGGGGCAGGGCGGGAACCGGTGCGGCGGCCAGCGCCTCGGACACCCCGGTGAGCTCTCCCAGGGTCGTCGCGCAGGTCGCGCAGGTGTCTATGTGGGCTGCGACGGTGCGTTCCTCGTCGGGCTCCAGGAGCTCCTCGGCGAAGAAGGCGAGTGCCTCCACGTCTGGATGGGACGTCACGATGGGTTGGCACCTCCTCTCCCAGTTGTGACGTCTCCGGCCTGTCGAGGGTTCCTCAGATGGGCCAGCGACGGGAGAAGTCTGGCGCGACCTCGCGCACACCTGCTCTTGACCGTCCCCGACGCCACGTCGAGGATCTGCGCGGCCTCCTCCACCCGGTAGCCGAGCATGTCCACGAGGGTCAGCGCCATGCGCTGGTCCAGCGGGAGCAGGTCCAGCGCGGCGTTGACGTCCAGGCGCGTCTCGGTCTGCGAGGCGTGGTCCGGCCCCCCTCCCGAGCGGCCGAGACGCTCGTTGGACATGACGTCCAGGGTCTCGTCCTCGGTCGGGGTGGCCGGGCGCACCTTGCGGCGGCGCAGCCGGTCGTGGCAGGCGTTCACCACGATCCGGTGCAGCCACGTGCTCACCTGCGCCTCACCGCGGAAGCGGTCGGCGGCGCGGAACGCGGACAGGAACGCGTCCTGGAGGGCGTCGGAGGCCTCCTCGCGGTCGCCCATCATGCGCACGGCGACAGCCCAAAGGCGCTCGCGGTGCCGACGCACCAGGACCGCGAAGGCCTGGTCGTCGCCCTGAGCGTGCCTCGTCAACAGCTCCCGGTCAGGAAGCTCCTGGACCGCGTCCATCAGTACCCGATCACGTACTCCGCTACTCGACCCCTCGTACCTCGGCCTCGTAGACCGTGCCCCTCCACTCGCCGGACCCGGCCAGCTCGGTGAACCAGACCACGACGTAGCGGGCCTCGACCGGTTCGTCGAGGGTGACGACCTGGGAGCCGCCCGTGCCCGATCCGACGACCTCGTAACCGGTCTCGCTGTCCGAGTCGCTCTCGCCGGCCAGGATCTGGAACTCGTAGCCGCTGCCGCCGAGGTTGAGGTCCACCTCGTGGACCTCGTGGACGGCGCCGAGGTCGAGCTGGAGTCCGACGCCGGGCTTGATGTCGCTGAGCGGGTCCCTGTAGCCCTGGGTGTTCCACTCGGTGGCGGTGTCCCCGTCGTGGGCGCGGCCCGCCTTGTCCGAGTGCTCGTCGGTGTTGCCGTGCGGGTTGAGGCCGCGTGACCCCTGGATCTCCAGCGGGCTCAGCTCCACCTCCCCGCCGCCGTCCGAGGCCTGGCCGCCGCCGCCCTCGGGCGGGGCCTCCTCGCCTCCGCCCGCGCTGAACATCGTCCCGACCGTCCAGGCGCCGACGACCACACCGGCGAACAGCACCAGGGCCGCCACGCCGACCAGGATCTTGCGGAGCGAGGGCTCCGTGCGCGCGGTCCGCTGCTCCATCCGGGAGGGGCCCTGCCGTTCACGCACCTCGGAGCCGCCCCGGACGGAGGCGCCGCCCCGCGAGGCGGAGCTCGTCCGTCCGACGGAACCGTGGCGGGCCTCCTGGTCGTCCCGTGCGCCCGCGGCCCCGCCGCGGGTACCCCGTGGGCTTCGGCGCGGGCCGGTGCTGTCGAACTCGCCGGTGCGCCGGGAGGTCCCGGGCACGGGCGGGGCCGACTCGGCCTGGGTGACGGGCAGGGGGATGAGCCTGGGCACCTCGGCCATGGCCGCGCAGAAGTCGGCCGGCGAGGCGATGGGCGGTCCGGGCACCAGCTGCCCCGCGAGCTGCGGCAGGGCGGCGCGCGTGGTGATGGTGCCCAGGGGCTCGGTGACGCCCTGTCGGATGTGGTGGGGAGGGTAGGGGCCCGCGGGGCCCTACCC
>NZ_QPFC01001002.1:0-3785 GCF_003427465.1 Nocardiopsis sp. TNDT3
TAAGAGTCAGCTGCTCTGACCAACTGAGCTAATGACGCCTGTTGTTCATCGCCCTGCCTTCCGGCCGCAGCGACAGGGACAACTCTACCCGACCGACGGAGTGCCCCGCGCCGCGAACCGCACGATGTGGGGCACACCACCGCGGCCGCCTCCCCCGCGCCGGTGGCGGCGCGGGCGGGCAACACGAAGGCCCCGGGCGGAAGGCGGTGCCTTCGACCCGGGGCCGTTGTCTGTGCGCCATCAGGGACTCGAACCCCGGACCCGCTGATTAAGAGTCAGCTGCTCTGACCAACTGAGCTAATGGCGCCTGTCATGCCATGGTACCGGCCCTGCGGGCCTCCCCTGGCGACGTCGTTAACTCTAGCAGGACCGCAGGAGGGCCGCGAACCGGTTACGAACCGGCGGGAGTGGCGGTCCTCCCCTCGGTCCCCTGCCTCGAAGTGCCTAGGCGAAGGCCAGGAACAGCGCGACGATCACGGCGATGAGCAGGACCGCGCCGACGACGGCCAGCACGATCGGCATGACCGGGCGGCGCGCGGGCTCCTCGGTGCTCGGGTTCTCGTCGACGAAGCGGCGGAAGTGCTGCGTGGTTCCCGCCGGGTCCATGTTGGGATCGTTGTTCTCTGTCATGAGGTTGACCCTAGCGACTCATGGGAGTGATGAGGACCCCCGTGGGTATATCTCATCCTTTTCGCTACACGCTCTTGGCCATCCCCCGCCGCGCACCTGCGGACACCGCGCTGGGCGACGCGGCGCGCACTCCGCGTCCCCCCGGGGGCGGCCGCTTTCTCACCTGGGTGAAAGCCGAACGTAAGATCCCCGTTCGACACTGGTGTCGGGAGGACGGGGCTCGGCCGGTACTTCCCCGCGGCCGTGCCGTCCCTCCCGGGGCCCGGCACGCAGCACGGCGGCCATCCGGGCCGTGGGCGTGCTCCCGCGTGCCGGGTCCGCCCCCTCCAGTCGGCGCACCAGCTCCGCGGCGGACCGGTCCGGGCGGGTGTCGTCGAGCCAGACCGCCGCCATGCGCAGCGCCAGGGGCAGGTGTCCCAGGACCTGGGCGAGGCGGCGCAGCACCGACTCGGCGCGCCGGTCCCGCCCCTCCCGCGGGCGCAACAGGTCCACCGCGGCGTCCGAGGGGAGCGGCCCCACGGGCAGGGCGCGCAGACCGTCGCGCACCAGCAGGTCGGTCAGCCAGTAGCGGCTGGTGACGAGCGCCGCGCACCCGGTGCCGCCGGGGAGCAGGGGGCGCACCTGGCGCACGGAGGCCGCGTTGTCCAGGACCAGCAGGACGCGCCGGTGCGCCAACAGCGTCCGGACCCGCGCGGCGGCCTCGTCGGCGTCCATGGCCTCGGTGCCGCGGGTGCCGGTGGACAGGGAGCGCACCAGACGGCGCAGCACCTCGACCGGGTCTCGGGGGCTGCCGTCGCCGCCGCGGAGGTCGACGTAGAGCTGTCCGTCGGGGAAGTGCGGCGAGGCCGCGCGGGCCCAGCTCAGGGCGAGGGCGCTGGCCCCGGCGCCCGCGGGGCCGCGCACCAGCGCGCTGCCGGGGGCGGTGCTGGAGGGGTCCACCAGCCGGTCCAGTTCGGCCAGGGCCTCCTCGCGACCCAGCAGCGCGGAGGGCGCGGCGGGCAGCTCCGCCGGGGCGAGGGCGGCCGACACCGGGGCGGGCGCGTGGACCGGACCGTCGCCGCGGTCGTCGCGTTCCTCCGCCCCCGCCGGGACGTCGGGATCGGCGCCCGGCCCGGGTCCGGCGTGGGATCCCGCCTCCGGTTCGGTGCCCGGCGCGTCGGCTGACCCGGTGTTCGGTCCGGTGTCCGCGGAGAGGGGCCGGACCCCGGCGCCCTCCTCGACGGAGGCGCGCTGGCGCGGGACGCTGGTGCCCGGGGCGCGGTCGAGGTCGCCGCGCAGGATGCCGTGGAAGGTCTCCTGGAGTTCGCGGCCCGGGTCCGCGCCCAGGTGCTCGGCCAGCGCGTCGCGGGTGCGGGCGTACACGCGCAGGGCCTCGCTGGGGCGCCCGCAGCGGTAGAGGGCGGTCATCTGGACGCGGATGAGGGGTTCGCGCTCGGGGTGGTCGGTGGCGATGGGGCCGATCTGGTCGGCCACCCGCTCGTGGTCGCCCCGGGCCAGGGCGGCGCCGAACCCCTCCTCGGCGGCCCGCAGGAGCTCCTCGTTCAGGGGCGGGATGTCGCGCTCGTGCAGGACGGGGCTGACGATGTCGGCCAGGACCGGGCCACGCCACAGGCGCAGGGCGCTGATGAGCAGGTCGGCGCGGTCGGAGGGGTCGGCGCCCCCGTCGGCGCGGCGGACCAGGGAGCGAAAGCGCAGCAGGTCGCACTGGTCCTCGGCGAGGTCGACCCGGTAGCCGCCGTCGCCGCCCGTGATGAGCGGGGTGCCGCAGTGCTGGTCCAGGACCGCGCGCACGCGGGTCACGTGGACCTGGAGGGCGCTGCGCGCGGACGGGGAGGCCGGGCTCCCCCAGACGCGTTCGATGAGGTGCGCGGTGGGGACGGTGCGCCCGGTGTTGAGCAGGAGCGTGGCCAGCAGGGCACGGCGCTTGTCCCCGCGCAGGCGCAGCGGGGCCCCGTCCATCTCGACGCCGAACTGCCCGAGCAGTCCGACGCGCAGCCCGCGGGCGGTGTGCCCGGACGCGCCCTGCCGGGCCTGTCCGGCCGTGTCGTGCCACCGCCTCGCCGGGTCGCTCAGCGACACAGCACCCTCCCCCTCGCGGGGCGCGCGTGCGAGCGGGTGAACCCCGACGCCCCTGGCTCCAGGGTGCCGCCTGAGCTGGGATATCGCAATCACGCACCCCGCACTTGCCGCTGCGGCCGTCCCTTGGAATCCTGGATTCTCCCGCTTTTTCCCCTCACCTCGTTGACTCTTCACCACGACCGAAAGAAACTTTCCTCCATGGCGGAAATCCCGAAGCCTGCGGGCGGCCGGGCGGAGAGCGGACACGTCTCCGCGCCGCCCGTCCCCACGACGGTCCTGCGCATCCGGTCGCTCCTGCCCTCCCTCGCGCCCGCGGAGCGACGGGTCGCGCAGCACGTCGTCGACGACCCCGAGCGGGCCGCCGCCTCCTCCATCACCCAGCTCGCCAAGGACTGCGCCACGTCCGAGGCCACCGTGATCCGGTTCTGCCGCACCATCGACTTCAGCGGCTACCGGGAGCTGCGCCTGGCCCTGGCCACCGAGGCCGGTCAGGCGCGCGGCGCCCGCGGGGCGGCTCCGGAGCTGTCCAGCGACATCAATCCCGACGACACCCTCGTCACGGTGGTGCAGAAGATCGCCTACACCGACGCGCGCGCGGTGGAGGAGACCGGCGCCGCCCTGGACGTGGAGGTGCTGCGCACGGTCATCGACACGATGGCGGGCGCGCGGCGCATCGACGTGTACGGGGTGGGCGCGAGCGCGTTCGTCGGCGCCGACCTCCAGCAGAAGCTGCACCGGATCGGGCTCACCTCGTTCGCGTGGTCGGACGCGCACGTGATGCTCACCAGCGCGGCGCTGCTGGACGAGCGCGACGTGGCGATCGGCATCTCCCACAGCGGAACGACCATAGACACGGTGCAGGCGCTCACGGAGGCGGGGCGGCGCGGCGCCCGGACCGTCGCCGTCACCAACTTCCCCCGCTCGCCGATCGGGTTCGCCGACCACGTGCTGACCACCGCGGCCCGCGAGACCACGTTCCGCTCGGGGGCCACCGCGAGCAGGCTCGCGCAGCTGACCGTGGTGGACTGCCTGTTCGTGGGCCTGGCGCAGAGCCGCTACACCGACAGCCGCACCGC
>NZ_QPFC01001003.1:0-3844 GCF_003427465.1 Nocardiopsis sp. TNDT3
TTTCCGGCTACTCCGTGGTCTCCTCGGAGTCCTCGGAGATGCGCAGGGAGAACGCCTGGAGGAAGATCTCGCCGATCTCGGTCGGGTCCTCGGTCATGTAGGCGGCGCCGCCGGTGGCGGCGGCGATCTCCTGGAGCGGCTCCAGGTTCTGCACGTCGGGCCCGAACGCGATCGTGATGATCGGGATCGGCCGTGACGGGCTCGCCAGGGACTCGATCTGGGACATCAGCTCGTCCAGCCCCAGGCCGCCGGGGTTGTCGTTGTCGCCGTCGGTCAGCATGAGGATGACGTTGGTCCGGTCGGGCTGGTAGGTGCGCGACATCTCCTGGTAGGCCGCCAGGTAGGTCTCGTACAGCGCCGTGTCCCCCTGCGGCAGGGGCTGGAGCGAGGCCAGCGCGCCCGCCAGGACGTCCCGGTGCGCGGTGCCGTCGTCGGCGGCCGCCTGGAGTTCGCGGATCGGCGCGATCTCCTGGTAGTGCAGTTCGTTGTTGACGTTGGTGGAGAACTCCCACAGGCCCAGCTCGGAACTGGGCGTGAACATCTCCAGGCCCTGCGTGGCGGCGGCGCTGGTCACCTGCATGCGGGTCATCCCGGTCCCGGGCACCTCGGCCAGCATCGAGCCGGAGATGTCCACGATCGCGAGCACCCGGGAGTCCATCTTGAGCTGGTTCCAGGTGCGGATCAGCCCGGTGATCGAGTCCGCGGCGGGCGTGGGCAGTTCGGTGGGCGGCTCGGCGGCGAAGCCGACCTCCTCGGTGAGCACGGAGGCGTCGATCTGCCCCTCGGGGCCGCGGAACCCCTCCGCGAGCAGCCGGGTCCGCGCCTCCTCCCCGCGCACCGCCTCGCGGAACTCCTCGGCGGCGCGGGTGACGGCGCTCTCCTCGCTGCGCACGACGTAGGGGTAGTCGAGGTAGTAGGTGCCGCCCTCCATGTAGCCGACCTGGGCGGGGGCGTCCCCGTGCGCGGCGTTGTAGCGCCACACGGCCTGCTCCGACATCACCATCACGGGCGGGGCCTCGGCGCCGCCGCCGCTGAGGGCGAGGAAGGCGGCCTCCTCGTCCGAGGACGCGCCCCGGTGCAGGCCCTGCAGGACCGCGGTCATCCGCGCGTTGAACGTGGCGGTGTCCGGGCTGGCCTCCTCCAGCGCTCCGTGCAGGAGGTAGAGGGTGCCCAGCCCCGTGGCGTTGCGGGCGGGGTCGACCACGCGGACGGTGCGCTCCGCCTCCTGGCCCGGGGCGGTGGTGGGCACGACCTCCGCCCAACTGCTCGGGGAGTTCCCGTCGGCGAACTCGGTGAGTTCGGCGAGGACCAGAGGCGAACGGGCCACGGAGGTGCCGGTCTCGGTGATGACGGCGTCGCCCGCCTGGCTCTGGACCAGGCGCGGCCACAGGGAGGAGTCCGGGATCCACACGTCGGAGTCGGTGTCGCCCATGGTGGCTCCCGCGCCGGTGATGCCGAAGGCGACGTTGGCGGAGTCGACCTGGCGCACCTGCACCTGTACGCAGCTCCCGTCCACCTGGTGCTCCTCCGCGTTGAAGTCGGAGGCGACGTCGGTCAGGGCCGGGGTGAGTTCGGGGCTGACCGCGACGTCCAGCGCGATGTCGGAACCGCCGCAGCCGTCGGACCGGCCGAACACGTAGACGCCCACCGCGGCGAGGCCGACCACGATCACCAGCGCGGCGGCCAGGGCGGCGAAGGCGCCGCCGCGGCCGCGACGGCGCCTGGACCGGCCGGAGGTCTCTTCTGCGTATCTTCCGCGGTGACGTCCCACAGCTTTCCTCACGGGTGGTGTACGGACGGGGGGTGCAGGGGGAGTGTTACTGGTGGGAAACGGTACTCAACAGTCCAGACCGGGTGAATGCCGACCGTGCCGCTCTCACGTCGGCGCTGTCGGGAGCCCGCCGGTGTGAACCCGGGCACAGTGCCGGTCATCTCAGGGATTCCGTCCGTTCCCCTCGTGTTCTCCTCTCCGTGCGAGACGGAACGAAATTCGATTCCGATACCCAATCGAGACCGCGTCGGCCGGAAAAGCGGCTCCGGTCGTCAGCTGTCGCAGTCGGGCACGCAAAGACGCCGTGAGATGGAGCTGAGGAAGATGTCGCCGATCTCGTCGGGGTCGTCGGTGACGAACAGCGAACCGCTGGTGGCGGCCGCGATCCGCCGCAGCTCCTCCTCCGCGACCTGCTGCTCACGCGACCCGAAGGCGATGATGAACATGCTGACCGGCCGCTCGGGGTCGAAGCGGTCCTGGAGCGCCGCCACCAGGTCCGCGTGCGCGATGTCGCTGGACCCCTCGTCCTGGCCGGCGGTGAGCAGGATGACGCTGTTGATCTTGTCCTCGTCGTAGTCGTCCTGCACCCGGTCGTAGGCGGCCAGGATGTTGTCGTACAGGCGCGAACCGCCGCCGCGGACCGCGATCTCCTCGGCCACCCCGATGAGTTCCCGGCGACGGGTGGCGGTGTCGCCCTGCTCCGCCCCGCCCAGGGGGTGCATGTCCGCGGCCTCGACGCGGCCGCTCGCGTTCTCGTCCGACATCAGCCACAGACCCATGTCGGTCTCGTCGGGGAACAGCGACAGGCCCATGAGCGCCGCCTGCTGGGCGACCTCCATCCGGGACGGGCCCCCGTCGAGGTCCTCCGCCATGTTCGCGGAGGTGTCGGCGAGCACCAGGGTGCGGCTGGGCATCGACAGCCGGTTCCAGTCGGTGACCGAGGCCAGCAGGGCGTCCCCGGTCAGGTCGTCGTGGGTGGGCGGCTCCTCCGCGGTCACACCGAACCCGTCGGGGTCCGCACCGGCCGTACCGGACAGGGTGCCGTCGGGGTCGCGGAAGCCGAGCTCCCGGAGCCGGGCGCGGTAGGAGTCCCGGCGCAGCACCTCGTGCAGGTCGGCGGCCGCGGACCGCAGCGAGGCCGTGTCGGTGGTGGTGACGTAGGGGTAGTCGAGGCTGACGGTGCCCTCGGTGGGGTAGTGGGCCTCCAGCGGCGGCGCGGACTCGGCGCGGTCGGCGTTGTAGGACACCACGGCCTGTTCGGGGACGGCGATCAGCGGGTCGACGCGCCCTCCGCCGCCTTCGCCGCTCCCGCCGCCGGTACGGCCGGAGCTGTAGAAGGTGGCGAGGTCGATCTCGCCGAACGCGCTGTCGAGCTGCACGTCGCGCACGAAGTCGGTCATGGCGGTGTCGGCTCCGTCACCGGTGCCCAGGTGTCGGCGGACCGCGTGCATGACGGCCATACCGTCCGCGCCCCGGTTGGGGTCCACCATCACCAGGGGGCGTTCGCGTTCGTCGGGCAGGACCAGGGGCCACCCGGCCTCGTCGGGCTCGGGCAGGCCCCCGCCGCCCCGCGGCGCGGCCAGGACGACCGGTGAGCTGGCCAGCGAGGGCGGTTCGGTGTCGATGCGGTGCGTGCCGCTCCCGGATACGCGGGTCAGTTCGACCCAGGCCGAGGACTCGGGCACCCACACGTGCGGGGCGATGGTGGAGTCGCCCGCCTGGCCGCCGGACAGGGCGGTCATGATGCGGTGCGGCGCGATCTCGTCCACCTGCGCGTACACGCACTCCCCGTCGTAGCTGGGGCGCTCGTCGTTGAACTCGCCCGCGGCCTCGCGGAGCACGGGCGCGATGCTCTGGGTCGCCGACACGCGCAGGTAGCGGGTGTCGCCGCAGCCGAGCATGTCGAGTCCGACCGGGACCGCGACCGCGGCCACCGCGATCAGGGCGACGGCGATCGCGGTGATCCCCAACGGCGACGCGACCACCCTGCGGGTGTTCGCGGCGGTCGGTGAGGCCTGTCGGTGGCGTCCACTGGGCACGGGCACTCCGGGGGGTCAATGCGGGGTCAACGCG
>NZ_QPFC01000109.1:0-7823 GCF_003427465.1 Nocardiopsis sp. TNDT3
GCGGCCACCCCGGCCGAAGCGCACGCCGCCGCGACGACGAGGGCGACGAGCAGCGCGGTCAGCCGCTCGTCCCAGGGCTGCGACGCCTGCGCCAGCACGGCCGTCGCCGTCCCGCCCATCGTCCACGACACGGCCAGGACCACGGACGCCAGCAGCCGGAGCGCCAGGGCGTCGGGGGCGCCGAGCGCGCTCAGCAGCGCCAGGCCGAACACCGCGCCGACCACGGCGCACACCACGGCCATGACCAGCAGGGCAGGGGCCAGCACCCCGCGGCGCGGCAGCGGCGAGAGCACCAGCCACGCCGCGTCCGCCGCCGACACCGCCACCGGCCCGACCGCGCGCGCCAGCCTCAGGGAGGCCGCCAGCAGCAGCGCGACCAGCGCCAGGCCCGCACCCGCACGCGCCGGATCGACCGCGTCGGGCACGGCCGCCACCGCGCGTCCGATCACCGGGGACACCGTCACCACCAGCAGCCCCAGGGCCAGCAGGATGACGTAGCGGTCGGACCAGCTGCGGTGTCGGCGGTTCCGGGCCCGCACGAAGGCCCGGACCCGTGTCGCTCCCGTCCACGCCCCTCGTGTCCGCGTGGTCCCGTTCACGCGGCGGCCTCCAGGGCGACGCGGCGGGCGTCCTCGGCGAACCGCGGATCGTGGGTCACCATCACCACCGTGCCGCCGTTCTCGGCGTACTCGGTGAGCAGTTCCGCGAGCCGTCCGCGGAAGGCGGCGTCGAGTCCGCGTTCGGGTTCGTCCAACAGCAGCAACCGGCTCGGCCGCAGCAGCGCCATGGCCAGGGACAGCCGCTGGCGCTGCCCGGTCGAGAGCGAGGACGGGGCCCGGTCCGCGCAGCCGGACAGCTCGAACAGTTCCACGGCCGCCGCTGCCTCCAGCCGTCCGGGGCCGTGTACGGCCCGCATCAGCTCCAGGTGCTCGCGCACGGTCAGTCCCGGGTACCAGGTGGGTTCGTCGCCGACGAGGGCGACCTCGCGCCAGAACCCGGGTTCGTCCACGGGGGGCCGACCCAGCACGCTGACCTCGCCCGCGGTCCGCTGGAGCCCGGCGAGGCAGCGCAGCAGGGTGGTCTTGCCGACGCCGTTGGCGCCGAGCACCGCGACCACCTCCCCGGGCGCGACCGTGAGGTCGACTCCGCGCAGGACCGGGACGCCGCCCAGTTCCACGTCCACGTCACGGGCCACGATGATCGGTTCGCTCACCGGCTCAGCCTAGGACGTGGGCGACGCGCCGGGGCCACCGCGCCCGGCCGCCACCCCGCTGCCAGTCCGTCTCCGTTCCCGAGGCGGGAGCGGCACGGACGCGACCGCGCCACCCCCGCCGGTGCCCGACCGTTTCCGGGGCAGGGATCCGAGGGGACTGGAGTCGCCCGGTCCCGTCGGGGACCACCGAGTCCGTCGGCCGGTCGGGGGGCACGGTACGTCCGTCCCGGCACCGGCTGCGCCGGGACGGACACGGGGACAGCGCCCGGCTGTCCCCGCCGCACGCGAGGGCCCTCAGCACGCGTGTCCGCCGCTCAGGCCCTCCCGGAGAACCTCGGTCAGCGCTCCAGGTAGGCCCGCAGGTGGCGGGCGGTGAGGGTGTCGCCCTCCTTCACCAGCTGGGCGGGGCTGCCCTCGAACACGATCCGGCCGCCGTCGTGCCCGGCGCCCGGACCCAGGTCGATGAGGTGGTCGGCGTGCGCCATCACCGCCTGGTGGTGTTCGATCACCACCACCGTGTTGCCGTCGTCCACCAACCGGTCCAGCAGCGCCAGCAGCCGGTCCACGTCGGCCAGGTGCAGGCCGGTGGTCGGCTCGTCCATCACGTACACCGCCCCGTCGCGGGCCATGTTGATGGCCAGCTTCAGGCGCTGGCGCTCACCGCCCGACAGGGTGGTCAGCGGCTGGCCCAAGCCCAGGTAGCCCAGACCCACGTCGTGCAGCCGGTCCAGGATCGTGCGGGCGTTGCCGCCGGGGAAGAACTCGCGCGCCTCCACCACCGACATCGCCAGCACCTCGCTGATGTCCTTGCCGCGCAGCTTGTGCGTGAGCACCTCGGCCCGGAACCGCTTGCCCTCGCAGTGCTCGCACGGCGAGGAGACCCCGGCCATCATCGCCAGGTCGGTGTAGATGACGCCGGCGCCCTTGCACTCGGGGCAGGCGCCCTCGGAGTTGGCGCTGAACAGCGAGGCCTTGACGTCGTTGGCGCGGGCGAAGGCGGTGCGGATCGGGTCGAGCAGCCCGGTGTAGGTGGCCGGGTTGGAGCGCCGCGACCCCTTGATCGCCGACTGGTCGACCACCACCACGTCCTCGCGCCCGGGCAGGGCGCCGTGGATGAGCGAGCTCTTGCCCGAACCCGCCACGCCGGTGACCACCGTGAGCACCCCGGTGGGGATGTCCACGCTGACGTCCTTCAGATTGTGCGAGTTCGCTCCGGTGATGGAGATGTGTCCCCGGGGTGTGCGCACCCGCTCGCGCAGGGTGGCCCGGTGGTCCAGGTGGTCGCCTGTGAGCGTGCCCGAGGCCCGCAGTCCGGCTACGTCACCGGTGTAGGTGACGTGTCCGCCCGAGGGCCCGGCGCCGGGCCCCAGGTCCACCACGTGGTCGGCGATGGCGATCGTCTCGGGCTTGTGCTCGACCACCAGCACCGTGTTGCCCTTGTCGCGCAGGCTCAGCAGCAGGTTGTTCATCCGCTCGATGTCGTGCGGGTGCAGGCCGGTGGTCGGCTCGTCGAAGACGTAGGTGACGTCGCTGAGGCTGGATCCCAGGTGGCGCACCATCTTGACCCGCTGCGCCTCGCCACCCGAGAGCGTGCCCGACTCCCGGTCCAGGCTCAGGTAGCCCAGCCCCACCTGCACCAGGGACTCCAGGGTGTGGCCGAGGTTGTCCAGCAGGGGCTTGACCGAGGGCTCGTCCAGGGAGCGCACGAACCCGGCCAGCTCGTCCACCTGCATGGCCGAGCACTCAGTGATGGTGCGCCCGGCGACCCTGACCGCCCGGGCCCGGGCGTTGAGGCGGGCGCCGTCGCACTCGGGGCAGGTGGAGAAGGTCACCGCGCGGTCGGCGAAGGCGCGCACGGCCGTCTGCATCTTCTCGCGGTCCTTGGCCAGGTAGGTGCGCCTGATCTTGGGGACCAGCCCTTCGTAGGAGAAGGAGTTGGTGCCCGCCTTGATCTTGGTGACGGGCAGGTACAGCAGGGTGTGGCGTTCCTGGTCGGTGTAGTCGGCCACCTTCTTGTCGGCGTCCAGCAGGCCCGAGTTGACGAACACCTGCCAGTACCAGCTGCCCACGCCGTAGCCCGGGACGGTGATCGCGCCCTCGTTCAGGGACAGGTCGCGGTCGACGAGTTCGTCCACGTCGATCTGGTTGGTGCGCCCCAGTCCCCCGCACTCACCGCACATGCCCTCGGAGTTGTTGAAGCTGAAGGCGCTGGAGGGTTCCAGGCGCGGGGTGCCGACCCGGCTGAAGACGATCCGCAGCATGGCGGCGGCGTCGGTGGCGGTGCCGACGGTGGAGCGGGAGTTGGCGCCCATCCGCTCCTGGTCGACGATGATCGCCGCGCTGAGGTTGCGCAGGCTGTCCACGTCGGGCCGCCCCATCGTGGGCATGAACGACTGGACGAAGGTCGTGTAGGTCTCGTTGATCAGGCGCTGGGACTCGGCGGCGATCGTTCCGAAGACCAGGGAGGACTTGCCCGAGCCGGACAGGCCGGTGAAGACGCTCAGCCTCCGTTTGGGGATGTCCACCGAGACGTCGGCGAGGTTGTTCTCCCGGGCTCCCCGGACCTGGATGGTGTCGTGGGTGTCCGCTGTGGTGGGGTGGGAAGACACACTGCTCCTCAGGAGTCCTTATGGCGTAAGCTGATGGCTGGAGAACATTAGTTTATGGCGTAAGGAGATGCAAGTGGTGATCTACGCCGGGCAGGGTGACGCCCGTCGCACCATGGAGCTGCTGTGGAGGTCCCGCGACGGGGACGGCGCCCGCACGGCCCCCGGCCCCAAGCCCGAACTCAGCGTGGACCTGGTGGTGGAGACCGCCATCGCCCTCGCCGACGCCGAGGGGATGCAGGCGCTGTCCATGCGCGCGGTGGGCCAGCGCCTGGGGCGCACCGCCATGTCGCTGTACACCTACGTGGCCAGCAAGAACGAACTCGTGGAGCTGATGTACGACCACGTCTTCGCGGAACTGGCCGACGCCGCCGAGGCCGACGCCGAACCAGACTGGCGCACGGCTACGACATCCTGGGCCACCCGGCTGTGGGACTTCTACCTGAGCCACCCCTGGACCCTGGAGGTCTCCCAGGCCCGGCCGGTGCTGGGCCCCAACGAGTACCGGCTGTTCGAGTCGCTGGCCGTGGTGCTGCACCGCGCCGGGCTGGGCCCCACGCAGATCCGCAGCGCCTACGGCAACCTGTTCACCCTCGTGCGCGGACCCGTGCAGATCGCCTCGGAGTCGCGCCGCGCCCCGGAGGTCACGGGTGTGGCCGAGGACGCCTGGTGGTACGAACGCTCCGCGCAGCTGGAACGGGTCGCCCCGGACTTCGACCGGCGCTTCCCCGTGCTGACCCTGATGTCGGAGCAGGGGGCGTTCAGCAACGAGAACCAGAATGAGCCCTACCTGGAGCAGGAGGCGTGGGAGACCTTCCTGTTCGGGCTCAACGCTCTGCTGGACGGGCTCCAGGCCAGCCTCGGCCCGCGCGGGTGACCGCGCCGGTCGCCCGTCGCGGAAGGTGGCCAGGGGTGACCGGCACGGCCGGGATCGGGGGACCACCAGGAAGGCGGCCACCAGCCGGCCCGGCCGGGTGTCTTCGGGCTCGTCGCCACCTCGCACCCGCCCGGCGCGCGGGTGCGACGGCTGCGCGGCAGTGGTTTCCGGGACGGACGCCGATCACCGAGGACGGGCGAAGGTGATGATCTCCGCGCCCGCGTCGGTGAGCGGACTGCGGTCCCAGTAGCCGTACTGCGCGCTCACGTCGAATCCGGCCTCGGCCAGGAAGCCGTTCAGGGCGTCGGCGTCCAGGAAGCGCAGCGTGCTGCGGCTGCTCCGGGGCTCGTCCCAGTCCTCGACGCGGTAGTCGGAGGTGAAGGTGACCAGGTCGCCCTCCACGCTCTCCAGCCGGTGGACGCAGGTGGCCCTGCGCCCTCCGGGGCCGTCCACGGTGCGCACCCGCTCGGGGGTCCACGCCTCCCAGCCGCGCGCGGCCGGGTTGCGGGTCTCGAACACGAACCGGCCGTCGTCGGTCAGGGCGCGGCGCACGGCGGCCAGGAACTCCCGCACCTCGTCGTCGGTGAGGAACACCTGGAAGGCGTGGCCGGTCATGACGACCAGGTCGAACTCGCCCTCGAAGGGGCCGCCCGCCTCCTCGCCGTAGGGGCCGCGGACCAGGTCACCGAGGATCCACTCGACGTCGTCGCGGTCGCGCCGCCCGACCTCCAGCATCGCGTCGGCCGGGTCGAGGCCGACCAGGCGTCCGGTGTGGCCGCGCTCGCGCGCCACCCGCTGGAGCTTGCCCGTCCCGCAGCCCACGTCCAGGACGGAGCGGGCGTCCATGACGAGGTCGAGGTAGAAGTCGTCCTGGGGCGAGCTCCGCCAGGAGTGGAAGCAGTCGTAGAGCTCGGCCAGGTCCGGTTGGGAGAAGTGTCGGTCGACCATCGGGCCATTGTGGCCGACCGCTCCCCCACCGTCACCGGGTTTTTGGGCGCCCGCGAACACGCGGCGCTACCGACCGAGGCCCTCGCCGTACCCGGTTGATTGGTACCACAGGAACTTCGAGAACCGCACTCCCGACGCGGTGTAGCCGCGCCGAGTGTAGAAGGCGTGGGCCTCGGTCCGTCTGGTCGAGGAGTTCAGCATCGTTCGGGCCGCGCCCCGCTCCACGGCCCAGGCCTCGAACGCGGCGCACAGCGCCGTGCCCACGCCCTTCCCTCGTGCCTCTTCGGCGGTGACCAGCGCGATGAGCTGTGCGGCCGGGGCATCGTCCTCCACCGGGAACAGCAGGTGTCCGGCGGCGAAGCCCAGCAGCTCTCCTGCGGCGGCCTCAGCGACCCAGAGTTCGTAGGTGGGGTCACCAGTCAGCCGTTCGAGGCGACTACGTATCTGCGCGGCCGTCGCGGGGTGCGACAGCGTCGTGTAGAGCGGTACGAGCCCGTCCGCGTCGGCGGTCCGGACCGTACGAGTGGTCGCGTGGGGAGTCATCCTCCGCACGCTACCGAGAAAGTGCGTAGAGCGGTCGCCCCCACCGGTTCCAGGCCTGGCGGGCGGGGCGGACCGGGGCACACCGGGCTTCTGCGCGCCGGGTCGTCGTCCGGGTCCGGCCGATACCGCCGACTCCGCCCGCGAACCGGGTCTACCTGCGAGCACGACCCCCATGACCACCACCGCACCGCACTACCGGGACGGCGCGTGGGCGCCGGGACCCGACCCCGTCAACGAAGCGTGCGCCACCCGGGCCGTCGAGGAGGACCGGACGGACTGCGTCGCCGTGCCGGGTTCAACCGGCGTCCGTTCGCCGAGTACGGCGGCCCCTGAGCTTCCTCCTACGCCCAGCTGTTCAGCGGCGCCGACGGCACGAGCTTCTTCATGCACATCGCCCACGGCGGCTTCGGCAGCACCTGTACCTCCACTCCGTGGTGGACGCGCCGGACCACGCTGCCCGCTGGGCACCCGCGTTCGCCCTCCAGAACGACGAACCCGAACTGGCCCCACCCGAGGTCGGGGCCGCCTCGGCCGTCCCGGGCCTCTCCGAGGACTTCGGTGAGGAGGAGTCGGCCAAGCTGCGGCGGTCCCCTCACTCCTGATCAGGGCTCTGGGCGCGGAGCCGGTTTCGGCGGGGCTCTCGTGGTCGCGGCAGCTCCGTCCGATCCGCCACCGCACACCCCCACGACGGGTTGTCCACAGCTGGGAAAAGCTCCTTCTCCCGCCGCCCCGGGCCGCCTAGCCTGATGTTGTGAGCGAAACCCCCGGCACCCTCAGCCAGCACGAGCACCCCTTCGACGTCGACGCCTTCCTGGCCCGGCCCCTGGTCGCCAGGGTGGCCGCCTCCGACTCCTCCGGCGCGCCCACGGTGCGTCCGGTGTGGTTCCTGTGGGAGGAGGGCGCGGTCTGGTGGATCACCGGCGCCTACTCGCGGATGTCGCGGTTCCTGGCCAAGGACCCCCGGGTCGCGCTGGTCGTGGACACCTGTGACCTGGAGAGGCTGGAGTTCCTCCAGGTCATCATGCGCGGTAAGGCCGAGGTCGTGCCCTACGACGAGGAACGCTCCAGACGCAAGCTCCGCCGCTACCTGGGCGACGACGAGTCCACCTGGCCCGCCGACTTCAAGGACTTCGACGACGACGCACGACTCGTCCGCTTCGTCCCCGAACGGACCATCGTCCAGGACCTGTCCAAGAACCGACCCTGACTCCGCGAGTGCCTGCCGGGCTTCGCCGGACCGGTGCGGAGCCCGGGCCCCGGCACGGTGTGCTCAGACCAGGAAGGAGGATGCGGCGCGTTGCTGTGACACGCAGACCTGAGCGAGGCGTTCGAGAGCACCGGCGCGTGGATCTCCTCAGGTGAAGCCGCGCGGGATCGGGCGGCGGCACCGCACGTGCGTCCGGTCCGACGGTCACGACTGCTTGAGCGCCCAGCGCGTGCCCGGTGGTGGCGTCCACGTGGACGGGCGCCCAGCGCCCTCTGCCGATGCCAGCGTTCCCGTCAGCAGGGGGCGGACCCGGAGGCCTCTCTCCTGGCGGGCCGGTCGGCGGCGCCCGCGTGAGCCTTCGCGCCCGACCCCTTCTAGGCTTACGTGGTCCGCTCCCCCCGCGGCAGCTGTCGAAAGACCCCGCCCCAC
>NZ_QPFC01001004.1:0-1381 GCF_003427465.1 Nocardiopsis sp. TNDT3
CGAGTCCGCGACCAGTCCGCGGTTCTCGGTGGTCAGGACGATCCGCCGCCCCGTCTCCTCGGACAGGCGCCCCACCGTCTCGCCCACGCCGTCCCACCCGGGGTGGGCGGCGGCGTAGGCGACGAGCGTGTCGTGGATGCGGGTGTCCACGGCCAGGGTCTCCCCCTGCTGCACGGTGAGCGACTCCGACGTCCTCTGCACCGCCAGCCACGCCGTCGCGAAGATCGAGCAGACCGCCACCAGGACCGAGCTCGCCAGCAGGCGCGCCAGCAGGCTGTGCCGCAGCGCGCCCCTACGCCGACCGGTCATCGGTCTTCCCGACGAGCTTGTAGCCCACGCCGTACACGGTGACCAGCCGCACCGGCCTGCGCGGGTCCGGCTCCAGCTTCCGGCGCAGGTTCTTCACGTGCACGTCGATGGTGCGCTCGGTGATGAACCGGCTCATGCCGTGGATGTGCTCCAACAGCTGGGCGCGCGTCAGGACCCGGCCCGGCTGGGCGGCGAGCGCGGCGAGCAGCTGGAACTCGGCGGGCGTGCACGTGACCGGGACCCCGTCCACCCGCACCGCGTGGCGCGACGGGTCCACCGCGACCGGACCCGCGCGCAGCACCCGGTCCGCGTCGTCGGGATCCCTGCGCGAGCGGCGCAGCAGCGTGCGCACCCGTGCCATCAGCTCACGCGGACTGTAGGGCTTGGTGACGTAGTCGTCCGCGCCCAGGTCGAGCCCGGTGAGCAGGTCCTCCTCGGTGGAGCGGGCGGTGAGCATCAGCACCGCCACGTCGGACTCCGCCCGCAGGGCCCGGCACGCGTCGAGTCCGCTCATGACCGGCATCATCACGTCGAGGACGACCAGGTCGGGGCGGTCCCGGTGGTGCGCCGCGACCGCCGCGCGCCCGTCGTGCACGACGCGGACGAAGTGCCCCTCGTGCTCCAGGTAGCGCCGGATCAGGTCGGCCTGGTTGACGTCGTCCTCGGCGACCAGCACATGCGCGCACACGGTGACCTCCGATCGGCTTCCGGCCCGGTCGGGCCTCGGTGCGGCTCGATCGTACGCGTGCGCGCGAGGGCGCCGGAGCGGGCCGGTGGAGCCCCCGCAGGTCACCACACAGGTCCCACACGACGGGCACACGGGTTCTTCACATTCGTCGGCCAGTGTTCGTTGTCGTCCGGAGCGCGAGCACGCCGGACGCCTCCCCGAACGAAGCCGGACGGAAACCCCATGCGCCCAACGATGCCCGTAAGCCCCACCCGGGCTCTGACGTCCCTCGCGGCCGCCGCTGCCCTGGTAGCGCTCACGGCCTGCTCGTCCGCCACGGCCGACGAACCGGCGTCGGAGGAGGCGCCCGTCGACGCCGCCGGCAACGGCGTCGAGGGCGTAGAG
>NZ_QPFC01001005.1:0-2154 GCF_003427465.1 Nocardiopsis sp. TNDT3
CCACCCTCAACGGCGGCGGCGCGCGCCCGGTGCCTGCCAGCACGGCCCGTTCCCGGTCCCGGGTCACATAATCTGGACACCAGACCCGCGCCCGCGCCCCATACTGCCCCACGGGCCGCTGCCGTCACCGAGAGAGGGCACCCGGCCGCCGTGGGATGATGGACGACGCCGTCGGCCTCCGCCGCGGCGGGGCGACACCGCCGCGAGGCGCACACGACCCGGACCCGACCTGTGAACGGAGCACGGTGGCACAGCCGAACTGGACCGATCCCGCGCTGATCCGCAACTTCTGCATCATCGCGCACATCGACCATGGCAAGTCGACGCTGGCCGACCGGATGCTCCAGATCACCGGTGTCGTCGAGGACCGCCAGATGCGCGCCCAGTACCTGGACCGCATGGACATCGAGCGCGAGCGCGGCATCACCATCAAGTCGCAGGCGGTGCGCATCCCCTTCACCGCCGTCGACGACAAGACCTACACGCTCGACCTCATCGACACCCCCGGGCACGTCGACTTCACCTACGAGGTCTCGCGCTCCCTGGCCGCCTGCGAGGGCGCCGTCCTGCTGGTGGACGCCGCGCAGGGCATCGAGGCGCAGACCCTGGCCAACCTGTACATGGCCCTGGAGAACGACCTCACCATCATCCCGGTGCTCAACAAGATCGACCTCCCGGCCGCGCAGCCGGAGAAGTACGCCGAGGAGCTGGCCGGGATCATCGGCTGCGAGCCCTCCGACGTGCTCAGGGTCAGCGCCAAGACGGGCGAGGGCGTCGAGGAGCTCCTCAACGAGATCGTCAACCAGATCCCGCAGCCCGTCGGCGACGCCGACGCCCCGGCCCGCGCGATGATCTTCGACTCGGTGTACGACACCTACCGCGGCGTGGTCACCTACGTCCGGGTCATCGACGGCAAGCTCAGCCCGCGCGAGCGCATCCAGATGATGTCCACCCGCGCCTCGCACGAGATCCTGGAGATCGGCGTCAGCTCGCCCGAGCCCACCAAGTGCGACGGGCTGGGGGTGGGAGAGGTCGGCTACATCATCACCGGCGTCAAGGACGTGCGCCAGTCCAAGGTCGGTGACACCATCACCGCCCTCAACCGGCCCGCGACCGAGATGCTGTCGGGGTACCGCGAGCCCAAGCCCATGGTGTTCTCGGGCCTGTACCCGATCGAGGGCACCGACTACCCGGTGCTGCGCGACGCCCTGGAGAAGCTCCAGCTCAACGACGCCGCCCTGGTCTTCGAGCCGGAGACCTCCGCCGCCCTGGGCTTCGGCTTCCGCTGCGGCTTCCTTGGCCTGCTGCACCTGGAGATCACCAGGGCCCGCCTGGAGCGCGAGTTCAACCTCGACCTCATCTCCACCGCGCCCAACGTCGTCTACCGGGTGGACATGGAGGACGGCACCGAGCACGTGGTGACCAACCCCAGCGAGTTCCCCGCCGGGAAGATCGACTCCATCTACGAGCCGATGGTCAAGGCCACCGTGCTCAGCCCCGCCGACCACATCGGCCAGATCATGGAGCTGTGCCAGGAGCGGCGCGGCGACCTCCAGGGCATGGACTACCTGTCCGAGGACCGCGTGGAGATGCGCTACACGCTTCCCCTGGCCGAGATCGTCTTCGACTTCTTCGACCACCTCAAGTCCCGCACCAAGGGCTACGCGTCACTGGACTACGAGCCCACCGGGGAGAAGGCCTCCGACCTGGTCAAGGTGGACATCCTGCTCCAGGGCGAGGCCGTCGACGCCTTCTCCGCCATCGTGCACAAGGACAAGGCCTACGCCTACGGCGTGGAGATGACCAAGAAGCTGCGCGAGCTCATCCCCCGGCAGCAGTTCGAGGTGCCCATCCAGGCCGCCATCGGCGCCCGGGTGATCGCCCGCGAGAACATCCGCGCCATCCGCAAGGACGTGCTCTCCAAGTGCTACGGCGGCGACATCAGCCGTAAGCGCAAGCTGCTGGAGAAGCAGAAGGAGGGCAAGAAGCGGATGAAGATGGTCGGCCGGGTCGAGGTGCCCCAGGAGGCCTTCATCTCCGCGCTGTCCACCGACACCGGCGGCTCCGACGACAAGAAGAAGAAGTAGTAGCAGCAGCCCCGCCCCCACGTGCTCGCACGTAGGGGAAGCGGAAGGGGGCGCCCCGAGCCGGGGC
>NZ_QPFC01001006.1:0-1492 GCF_003427465.1 Nocardiopsis sp. TNDT3
GCCGCGGCGGCGGTGACCAGGGCCAGCGCCACCGAACCCGCCACGGGCAGCCCCAGGGCGAGCAGGCCCGCCGCGATGACGGCCGCCAGTACGGCCGCCGAGCCCAGCGCTACGATCAGCGCGCCCGCCAGGCCCGCGTGTCGGCCCAGCGGCGCTCCCCCGAGCAGTTCGCTCCGGCCCGAGGCCTCCTCGGTACGGGTGCCGCGCACCACCAGCAGCACCGCGCCCAGGGCGGCGCACATGGTGGCGGCGGCGAACGCCTGTTGGGCCACCAGGGCCTCGGCGCTCGCGGCGAAGGCCCGGCTCTGGAAGAGGGCGAACATGGGCACGCTCTGGAGCTGCTCCCACCGCTCCTGGCGCGCTTCGGGGGTGGGGTAGGTGGCGTCGGCCGAGACCGCGCCCCCCAACGCGATGCCGACCGTGACGGCCAGCCACACGGTGACCAGGACCCGGTCGCGGCGCAGGGACAGCCGCACCAGGTGCCGCGTTCCGGCCGGTAGCGGGCGGAAGGCCGTGCGGGCGGACCGTGCGGCGATGGGCGCGCTCATCGGACCCGCTCCGGGTGTTCACCGCCGCGGTCTGCCGCGGTGTAGTGACGCAGGAACAGCTCCTCCAGAGTGGGCGGCCGCACGGTCAGGTCGCGCACCCCCAGCCCGGCCAGGCGCGCGCACAGCGGTTCCAGGGCCGACGGCTCGGCGTGCAGGCGTACGCGTGTGCCCTCCACCGCCAGGTCGTGCACACCGGGCAGGGCGGCGAGCCCGCCGGGGGACCCGGTGAGTTCGGCGGTCACGGACAGCCGGGACAGGTGGCGCAGCTCGGCCATGGTCCCGCTCTCCACCGTGCGTCCGGCCCGGATGATGCTGACCCGGTCGCAGAGCGCCTCCACCTCGGACAGGATGTGGCTGGAGAGCAGAACGGTGCGTCCCCGGGCTTTCTCCTCGGCGACGGTGTGGCGGAAGGCCTCCTCCATGAGCGGGTCCAGGCCCGACGTGGGCTCGTCCAGGACCAGGAGTTCGGTGTCGGCGGCCAGCGCGGCCACCAGCGCCACCTTCTGCCGGTTGCCCTTGGAGTAGGCGCGGCCCCGGGTGCGCAGGTCCAGCGCGAAGCGGTCCACGAGCGCGGCGCGGCGCCGCGGGTCGGCCCCGCCGCGCACGCGGCCGAGCAGGTCCAGGATCTCCCCGCCGGAGAGCCCCGGCCACAGGGCGACGTCGCCCGGGACGTAGGCCAGTCGGCGGTGCAGGGCGGCGGCGTCCCGCCAGGGGTCGCCGCCGAGCAGGCGCGCGGTACCGGAGTCGGCCCGGGCCAGGCCGAGCAGGACGCGGATCGCCGTCGTCTTGCCCGCGCCGTTGGGACCGAGGAAACCGTGCACCTCCCCGCTTCGTACGCGCAGGTCCAGTCCGTCCAGGGCCCTGGTGGACCCGAAGTGTTTGGTCAGGCCCGCGACCTGGATCGCGTCCGTCATGGTTCTTCTCCCGGGGGGTCGGGGTCGGGG
>NZ_QPFC01001007.1:0-7820 GCF_003427465.1 Nocardiopsis sp. TNDT3
TCGACGGCGCCCCCGGAGACCACGGCCTCGGCGACGGCCGTGTCCCCGGGGCTGGTCCCGGGTTCGTACACCACGTGTGCGCGGGGGTGGCCGCCCCAGTCCGACGTGTACAGACCGAGGCCGTCCGCGGGGACGGCGGAGGTGTTGAGGGCGTCGATGTCGAGGTCCCCCGACGGCAGGGACGCGGTCCCTTCGAAGGCCACCTGGCGCACGCTGCCCCTGCCCCCGGCGTCGATGACCACGGCGTTGGCGAACCCCGGGTCGGGCGAGGTGAGCAGGCGCCCGTCGCTCATCCCGGCGCCCAGGGGGGCCTGGGTCGCGCCGATGTCGAAGTAGCCGCCGTTGACCGCGGCGACCACGGTGGACCCCTCCGGGGGCTCGACGGCGGCGGCCATGTCCGCGACCGTCGCGGGGGAGGTGAGGCCGCCCCCGTCGACGTACTCGACCCCGACACCCTCGGTGAGGTCGACGGTGAGGAGGCTGGCGAACTGCTCCCCGCCGCCCCCGGCGCCCGGGACGGGACCGGAGGCGAGGTCCACCCCGGCGGCGATCCGCTCCTCCACGGCCCCGGCGATCCCGCCCGCCGGCGCGGCGACGTCGGCCGTCACCCGGGACGACGGCGCGGCCAGGACCATGGGCGCGACGAGCACGGCGATGACGGGGAGCGCCGCCGAGCGGACGGGGCCCGGGGGTCTTGGGCGGGACAGGTTCACGGGGGCACCCCTTCGCGTGAGGGCTCGTCTGGGCGGTGGGTGACGCGCCCGGTGTCCGGGCCGTGCACATCCTCCACGACGGGTGCTCTTTCCAACGGTGGTACACACCGGAGGGTGAGGACATGAACACGGGGAGAACAGGGGGGTGCGCGGCGGCCGGAGCCCGGGAAGGGGCCCGTTCTCCGGACTCCGGCGCCGCGTGGTCCGGAGGGAGGGCGCCGCAGGACGCCGCGCACACCCCGCCGGGTCCCTCCGCGGGGCCCCGGGTCCGGGAGATCCGGCCCCGGGTGTCCCGGGAACACCCAAGGGCTCCGGGAGCCCCCAGGTGTTCCGGAGCCCCAGGAACTTCGGGAGCCCTCAGGAACTCCGGGAGTCCTCGGGCGCCCCGGTCGCGGCGACGGCCGCACCGGCCTCCTCCGCCGACGCGGAACCGGTCGCGCGCCGCAGGCGGCCCTGGACCTGTGTGGTGACGACCGCGAAGGCCGCTGTCGTCACCAGGGTGACCGTCATCCACACCCGCCAGTCGCCCACCGCGACCACCTGCGGAGCGAACAGCACCGCGGCGAGGATGAACAACCGGCTCACGAAGTGGTTGAGGCCGAAGGCCACCCCCTGGGCGTCCGGGTGGACCTCCTCGGTGTACTCCGAGAAGCTGGCCATCCACGGGCCGAGGACGGCGCCGAGCGAGAGGCCGACGCCGGTCAGCAGCACGATGACCAGCGGCAGTGAGGCGGACGCCCCCGCGCCCATCGTGACGACGAGCGCCCCGAGCAGCAGCGTCGCCGCCAGCGCCCCGAGGACCAGGAACGGCTTGCGGTTCTGCGCCCTGTCGGAGAGCCGGGCGAAGACCAGGCTGGCCGCCAGGTTGCTGACCCAGAACGACATCACGATCGCGGACGCCGTGCGCACCGCGACGGCGAAGTGGTCCACCAGCATGGTCTGGCCGTAGGCGTTCATGGTGGCGAGCAGGACGTAGAGCAGCGACATCGCGGCCACGTGCGCCCAGACGACACGGCGGCGCAGGAGCAGCCGCAGCCGCTGCCCGGCGGGGGCCGCCCCGCTCCCGCGGGTCGCATGCTCGGTGAGGCGGATGGTGCGCCGCAGGTTCGGAGCCAGGTCGCGCAGGGTGAGGGCGACGACCGTCGCGCCCACGAAGGCCAGGCCGGACATCACGAAGATCTGCGCGCGCCAGGAGTTGTCGAACAGGTCGAGCGTCAGCGCGGCGACGGCCGCCGCGAAGAAGTTGGCTCCGACGGGGCCCCAGCTCCAGAACGCGAAGGCCTGGGCCCGTCCCATCCGCGGCGTGAAGTCCCGGATCAGGGGCTGGGTGCCGGCCATCGCCACACCCTCGACGAAGGCGAGCAGGATACGCGCGGCGGTGAAGTGGACGACCGTCTGCGACAGCGCCATGAACAGGCACGCCGCCGCGGACAGGAACATGAACGGCACCAGTACGCGGACGCGGCCGATCCGGTCGACCAACTCGCCGCCCAGGTAACCGGACACGGCGCCGAACAGCAGCGACACGGCGGTGATCAGCCCGTAGACCTCCAGGGACAGCCCGAGGTCGGCCAGCAGCAGGGGCAGGACCGGTGCGAGCTGTCCTTCGAAGGCCGAGATGAACAACGCCAGGACGACGACGGCGAGCAGGAGCCGGCGCCGGGCTCCGGTGGGGTACTCGTGGAGCAGTCTGCGGTACGACGGCACGGCACCGACCCTTCTCTCATTCCTGGACAGAACGTCCGATAACGTTCTGTGCGTCCAGAACATAAGGGCAGTGACCCGCGCCACACAACCCCTACGTGGGAACCGAGTCGAAACCCGTCGCCCAGTAGCGTCCGCGCCGGGACAGCTCGACCAGCGTCTCCACCACCTGTTCGGCCCCGGGGCGCGGCGCGGGCAGCTCCAGCCACCACAGGAGCACCGAGACCTGCTCTCCGACCCAGGCTCGCGCGATGACGCGCAGGTCCACCCGCGGGCTGATCCGCTGGGTCCGCGCCCGCTCGGCGAAGATGTCGTGGGCCGCCGTGGTCCACGCCTCGACCAGGGCCCGCAGGCCGCGGCCGTCGCCCTCGCCCCGCAGGATCAGCCGGTAGACGTCGGGCTGCTCGGCCGCGTGGCGGAAGAGCTCGGCCACCGGCCGCCCGGTGAACCCGACGCCCTCCCAGTCCGCCGGGGTCATCCGCTCCCGCAGCTCGGCCAGGACGACCTCGACCACGTGGTCGTAGAGGGCCTCCTTGTCGCGGAAGTGCGTGTAGAACGTCGCCCTCCCGGTGTCGGCCGCCGCGGCGATGTGCTCCACCCTGACCCCGGCGTATCCGTGTTCGAGCACCTGGGCGACGAACGCCGCCCGCAGTGCGGCCCGCGTGCGCAGGGTCCGTCGATCCTCGTTTGTCATGAGGCCTTTCTAGCAACGTTCGCACCCCTGGACAGATCCTGGACAGTATGTCTAGTATCTTCGCGTTCGCTCGTCGTCTCTGGAGGGTCCGTGAACCTTGGTGGCTACCTCACCCGAAGCGCGTCCTACTGGCCGGAGGCGCAGGCCCTGGTGTCCGGGGACCGGCGCTGGAGCTACCGTGATCTCGAACAGGAGGCCAACCGGCTCGCCTCCGCCCTGCTCGCGCGCGGTTACGGCCCCGGCATCGCCGTCGCCACCCTCGCCGGCAACCGCGGCGAACTGGTCGTCGCCGAGATGGCCGTCTGCAAGGCGGGGTGCCTGCGCGTGCCGATCAGCGCCCGACTGGCGGCGGCCGAGGTCGAACACGTCCTCCTGGACGCGCGGGTGCGGCTGATCCTCGTCGACGGGGCCAACCTCGGCGCGGTGCGCGAGATCGTCGACGGGCGCGCGCTCGACTGCCTCGTCGTCGCCTTCGACGACGGGGCCGACGCGCCCCTGACCTACACCGCCCTCCTCGCCGAGGGCGACCCCGCCCCGGTGGCCGTGGACCTCGACCCCCACGCTCCGGCGGTGCTGAACTTCACCTCCGGTTCCACCGGCACCCTCAAGGCGGCCGTCCAGACGGTCGAGAACCGCCTGTCCAACATGCGCAAGCTGGCGATGAACCCCCAGGGCTCGGTCGGGCCGGACTCGGTCTACCTCGCACCCGGCCCCATCACCCACGCCAGCGGCATGGGCATCCTCGGCTGCTTCTTCCGCGGCGCCACGGTCGTGGTGCTCCCGTCCTTCGACGCCGAGGCCTACCTCGACGCCCTCGAACGCGAGGGCGTCACCCACACCTTCCTGGTACCGGTGATGCTCAACCTGGTGCTGGCCTCACCGACCGCGGGGCGCCGGGACCTGTCCCGGCTGCGCAGCGTCACGGTCGGCGGCGCGCCGGTGAGCCCCGCGCGCCTGCGCGGTGCCGTCGAGCTGTTCGGACCCGTGGTCAACCAGGGCTACGGGCAGGGGGAGACCACGAGCGCCATCACCTTCCTCACCTCGGAGGACGTGGTACGGGGGATCGAGTCCGACCCCGAGCTGCTGCTCTCCTGCGGGCGCCCGGTCTTCGACACGGAGGTCCGTGTGGTCGACGACGGGGGAGAACCGCTGCCCGCGGGCGAGGTGGGCCAGATCGTGGCGCGGGGGCCCGACTGCGTGCGGGAGTACTTCCACGCCGCGGAGGCCACGGCCGAGACCTTCCGCGACGGCTGGGTGTACACCGGCGACCTCGGCTTCCAGCGTCCGGACGGCTACCTGTTCATCGTGGACCGCCAGAAGGACATGATCATCTCCGGCGGCTACAACGTCTACTGCACCGAGGTGGAGGCCGCCCTCTACGAACACCCCGCCGTCTTCGAGGTGTGCGTGGTGGGCGCCCCGGACGAACGGTGGGGGGAGACCGTCAAGGCGTTCGTGGCGCTCCGACCCGGCGCCGGGGCCAGCGGGGAGGAACTGCGCGAGTTCTGCGCGACCCGGCTGTCCCGGGTCAAGCTCCCGCGCGTCGTCGAGTTCGTCCAGCAGCTCCCGCGCAACCGCAACGGCAAGATCGACCGCCGCGCCCTTCGCCAGCGCGAGTGGGCGGGCACCGAACGAAAGGTGGGGTGAGCGGGCCGTGACCTTCATGCTGCGACCGGGCTACCACGACAATCCGCGCCTCGACGCGCTGGTCACCGGGCTCCGGGACTACCTGTCCGGAGAGCTCGCCGACTACGAGGAGGAACTCGGACTGACCCCCGAGGCCGAGCTGCGCCGGTCCATGCTGGAACCGGTGTGGCGGCGCAGCCGCGAACTCGGCTTCTACGGCGTCCACCTGCCCGAGCACCTCGGCGGACAGGGACTGTCCCACACGGAACTGGCGGCGCTCAAGGAGGAGGTGGGCGCCTCCGGCCGCGTGCTGGCCACGAGCGTGCTCGGCGACATGGGCGGACCGCTGCGGATCGGCGCGATCTTCGAGCACGCCACCGAGTACCAGACCGAGAAGTACCTGCTCCCGGTCGTCAGGGCCGAGCGCGCGTGCTGCTTCTCCATGACCGAGGACGACGCGGGCTCCGACGTGCGCCGTATGCGCACGACCGCGACCCCGGTCGCCGGCGGCTACCGCGTCACCGGGCACAAGGTGTTCAGCACCGGCGGCACCTTCGCGGACTTCTCGATCCTGGTCGCCCGCCTGGACTCCTCCGACGACCGGTACTGCGCGTTCTTCGTCGACCTGGACTCCCCGGGCTGTCGCGTCACACCCGGCAGGACGCCCCTGTCGGGCCAGAACATCGAGAGCGACGTCGTCCTCCAGGACTGTTTCGTCCCCTCGGAGAACCTGCTCGGCGAGGAGGGGCAGGGCCTGCGCATCGCCCTCGGCCGGGTCACGACGAACCGGCTGCTCCACTGCCCCACCGCGCTCGGCGCGGCCCGGCGGGCCATCCGCCTGGCCCTGGACTTCGCCGCCACGCGCCAGGTGTCCGGCGGACTCCTCATCGAGAAGCAGGCGATCCAGCACAAGCTCGCCGACATGGCCACGGACTTCTACGCCGCCCGTTCGATGACCTACGACGCCCTCGCCGCGCTCGACGCGGGGGAGCGGCCCCGGGTGGAGTCCTTCATGTGCAAGCTGTTCGTGGCCGAGCGCGCGTTCGCCATCGCGGACCAGGCGATGCAGATCCACGGCAAGGCCGGGATGGTGCGCGGCGCCCCGGTGGACGTGATCTGGCGGCAGCTGCGCATGTTCCGCGTGCTGACCGGCGCGTCGGAGATCCAGCGCAACGGCATCATCCGCGAACTCGCCAGAGCCGAGGGGGCCCCGGCATGACCGACGCGAAGCCACCGGAGCGGGACCTTCCCGCCGAGGACGGGCAGGACACGCGCGACGCCGAACGCGGCTTCCTGGGGACTCTGGAGCCCGCACGCGTCACCGACGCCGCCGGACGCGTCGTGTACGACGCCGACGCCTACGCCTTCCTGGACGCACCGGCGCCCGCGACGGCGAACCCGAGCCTGTGGCGGCAGAGCCGGCTCGCGGCCATGCACGGCCTGTTCGAGGTCACCGAGGGGATCTACCAGGTCCGCGGGTTCGACCTGGCCAACATGACCCTGGTCGAGGGCGACTCCGGCGTCATCGTGATCGACACGCTGACCTCGACCGAGACCGCCGCCGCGGCGCTGGCGCTCTACCGGTCCCACCGGGGCGACCGGCCGGTCACGGGCGTGGTCCTCACCCATCCGCACGCCGACCACTTCGGCGGTGCGGGCGCCGTCCTCGCGGACGCGGCCGACGACGTCCCGGTGCTCGCGCCCGAGGGCTTCATGGAGCACGCGGTCTCCGAGAACGTCTACGCCGGTCCGGCGATGGCCCGGCGGTCGGGTTTCATGTACGGCACCGCGCTCGAAGCCTCCGCCACGGGGCACCTGGGCTGCGGCCTGGGGCAGCGCCTGGCCACCGGCACGATCGGACTGGTCGAGCCCACCGAGTCGATCACCCGGACCGGCCAGGTCCGCGTGGTCGACGGCGTGGAGATCGAGTTCCAGCTCACGCCGGGGACGGAGGCGCCGGCCGAGATGAACATGTACTTCCCCGCTCGGCGGGCGCTCTGCCTGGCCGAGAACGCCGTGCACACGATGCACAACATCATCACGCTGAGGGGCGCCCAGGTCCGCGACGCCCGGCAGTGGGCGCGCTACCTCACCGAAGCCCTCCAGCTCTTCGGCGGCCGCTCCGACGTCGCCTTCGCCACCCACCACTGGCCCACCTGGGGCGCCGACCGGATCGAGGGGTTCCTGACCGGGCAGCGCGACCTCTACGCCTACCTGCACGACCAGACGGTGCGCCTGATCAACCGGGGCCTCACCCCCCGCGAGATCGCGGAGGAGCTGACGCTGCCGCCCGCCCTGGACCGGCAGTGGGCCAACCGCGGCTACTACGGGTCGCTGAGCCACAACGTCAAGGGCGTCTACCAGCGCTACCTCGGCTGGTTCGACGGCAACCCCGCCCACCTGTGGGAACACCCGCCGGTCGAGGAGGCCAGGCGGTGGATCGGCCTGCTCGGCGGTGTCGACCGGGCGCTCGCGCACGCGGACGCCCTCGTCGAGGAGGGCGACCTGCGCTTCGCGGCCACCCTGCTCAACCACGCGGTCTTCGCCGAGCCCTACCACAGCGGGGTGCGGCAGCGGCTGGCCGACGTCTACACCGCGCTCGGCCACGGCTGTGAGAACGCGACGTGGCGCAACTACTACCTCACCGGAGCCGGGGAACTCCTCCACGGCCCCAGGACCGCGCGCCGCTCCGGCGGCTCCCGGCTGCTGGCGGCCCTCGACGTCGGGCAGCTGCTCGACTCCCTCGCCGTGCGGGTCGACGGGCCCGCGGCCTGGGAACTCGACCTGCGCATCGACCTGTGCCTCGACAACGACGACGCCCTGTGGCACCTGCGTCTGGCCAACGGCGTGCTCGTGCACTTTCGCGACCCCGACCCCGACCCGCGGGCCCAGCTGACGCTCACCACGACCAGGGGACAGCTGGTCGCCGTCATGACGGGCCGAGGGTGGGAGGAGCTCGAGTACGAGGGCGACCTCCGGGTGCTCCGGGCGCTGCTCGACGTGCTGGAGGCGCCTGACCCCGCCTTCGACGTCGTACGGCCCTGACCCGCCCTCGGCCCGTCATGACGGCGACCAGCTGTCCC
>NZ_QPFC01001008.1:0-1427 GCF_003427465.1 Nocardiopsis sp. TNDT3
TGAGACGTGATGCCGAGCCGTTTTTGGTGAAGTGAGTGATCCCATGCTGTCGAGAAAAGCCTCTAGCGAGTTCGTGTGTGGCCAGTACCCTAAACCGACGCAGGTGGTCAGGTAGAGAATACCGAGGCGTTCGGGTGAACCATGGTTAAGGAACTCGGCAAATTGTCCCCGTAACTTTGGGAGAAGGGGAGCCCTGTCTGGTGACGGATCTTGCATCCTGAGCTGGGTGGGGTCGCAGATAGCGGGGGGAAGCGACTGTTTATTAAAAACACAGGTCCGTGCGAAGTCGTAAGACGCTGTATACGGACTGACGCCTGCCCGGTGCTGGAACGTTAAGAGGACTGGTTAGTGGGGGTTCGCCCCTGCGAAGCTGGGAATCTAAGCGCCAGTAAACGGCGGTGGTAACTATAACCATCCTAAGGTAGCGAAATTCCTTGTCGGGTAAGTTCCGACCTGCACGAATGGCGTAACGACTTCCCCACTGTCTCAACCATGGGCCCGGTGAAATTGCACTACGAGTAAAGATGCTCGTTTCGCGCAGCAGGACGGAAAGACCCCGGGACCTTCACTATAGCTTGACATTGGTGTTTGGGATGGTTTGTGTAGGATAGGTGGGAGCCGGTGAAGCTGTCACGCTAGTGGCGGTGGAGGCGTTGGTGAAATACCACTCTGACTGTTTCGGGCATCTAACTTTGGACCGTGATCCGGTTCGGGGACAGTGTCTGGTGGGTAGTTTAACTGGGGCGGTTGCCTCCCAAAGAGTAACGGAGGCGCCCAAAGGTTCCCTCAGCCTGGTTGGTAATCAGGTGTTGAGTGTAAGTGCACAAGGGAGCTTGACTGTGAGACGGACGTGTCGAGCAGGAGCGAAAGCTGGGACTAGTGATCCGGCACCGGCGTGTGGAAGCGGTGTCGCTCAACGGCTAAAAGGTACCCCGGGGATAACAGGCTGATCTTCCCCAAGAGTCCATATCGACGGGATGGTTTGGCACCTCGATGTCGGCTCGTCGCATCCTGGGGCTGGAGTTGGTCCCAAGGGTTGGGCTGTTCGCCCATTAAAGCGGCACGCGAGCTGGGTTTAGAACGTCGTGAGACAGTTCGGTCCCTATCCGCTGTGCGCGTTGGAGACTTGAGAAGGGCTGTCCCTAGTACGAGAGGACCGGGACGGACGAACCTCTGGTGTGCCAGTTGTCCTGCCAAGGGCATGGCTGGTTGGCTACGTTCGGGAGGGATAACCGCTGAAAGCATCTAAGCGGGAAGCTTGCTTCGAGATGAGGTCTCCTGCCTCCTTGAGGGGGTAAGGCTCCCTATAGACGATGGGGTTGATAGGCCGGGTGTGGAAGCCTTGTGAGGGGTGGAGCTGACCGGTACTAATAGGCCGAGGGCTTGTCCGCTGCAGATAATTGGATGTTCGCGCACACTTTTCACGG
>NZ_QPFC01001009.1:0-4370 GCF_003427465.1 Nocardiopsis sp. TNDT3
GCTGAGAGGCGCCGCGGGCGACCGCGGCACGGGAGGGGAGGCCGGACGCCGAAGGCGGGGAAACCGTCGTCTCGACCGGATACGAGCGTATCGCGAAGAGCCCTTCCGCAAGGGGGGAATCCGACATCCCGGCCCCGGCGCCGCCGCCCCGCCGGACGGGCGGGGGCACCGCCGCCCACCTCCCGTGACCGCCCTCCCGACCGCCCCGGCCGGGCCCGTCCCCACCTGCGCGGGCGCCCCGGATCCGCCAGCGGGGGTGTACGGGGACGCCCAAGTCCGACACTGTGTAGTAGACGGACTAACCTTGGTCGAGGTGTTCCTCCGTGCGCGGCCCCTGCCGGAAAAGTCCCGGACAGCGGCGAGGCGGTCACACGGCCAAGGGCGCTGACCAGCCAGTTGCAACGAGACCGACGACGGAGTGGCGCGTGGCTCCTCCCGCACAGAACCAGAAGTCCCCCCTCAAGGAACACCATGACGACGCCCCGGGCACGGGACGGGCGCCCCTCTTCGCCGCCGCGGCCGCCGCCCTGTGCCTGACCGGCCTGAGCCTGACCCTGGTCCTCGGCGGAGCCGCCTTCCCCGAGGTCATCCCGGGGCTGCCCGACGCCGGTGAGGCGGTCCGCTGGGGCCTGCCGCTGGCCAAGGTCACCATGGACGCCTCCGCGGTCGTGGCGATCGGCCTGCTGCTGCTCGCCGCGGTCCTGCTGCCCTCCCACAAGGGCAGGCTCTCCCCGCAGGCGACCTCCTACGTGCGCGCGGCCAGCTGGGCGGGCCTGGTCTGGGCCCTCGCCGCCGTGTTCACCCTGTACTTCCAGGCCGCGGAGTTCCTGGCCCGCAAGGTCGGCCAGATCAGCGTCGACGAGGTCACGGCCTACGCCGGGTCGGTCTCGGGCGGCATCGCGCTGATGTTCGTCGTCCTGCTCACGACCGGCATCGCCCTGTTCGGCCGCACGGCCACCACCGCCACCGGCGGCCTGTGGCTGCTCGTCCTGGCCCTGGCCGCCACCACGCCGCCCGCGCTGACCGGCCACTCGGCCTCCTCCGGCTCGCACGAGCTGGCCGTGACCGGGCTGGCCCTGCACGTGATCTCCATCAGCGTGTGGGTGGGCGGCGTGGCCGCGCTGACCTACCACGCTCTGCGCCGCGACGCCCAGGACCCGTCGGTGGCCGCCAACCGCTTCAGCCGCCTGGCCCTGTGGGCCTACGTCGGCGTGGCCGTCAGCGGCGCGGCCAGCGCGCTGGCCCGCCTGTACTCGATCGGGGACCTCGTCGCCACCGAGTACGGCCTGATCATCCTGGTCAAGGTCATCCTGTTCGGGGTCCTGGGCGCGTTCGGCTACATGCACCGCGAGTTCGTCTTCAAGCGCCTGGAGGGCGCCCCGCGGGGACCGGCGGGCGAGGCCTTCCGGCGCCCGCTGTTCCTGCGCGCGGCGCTGGCCGAGGTGCTCATCATGGCCACCGTCATCGGCGTGTCCGTCGGCCTGGGGCGCACCGCGCCGCCCCCGCCGCTGGAGGGCACCGTGGATCCGGCCGCGGCCATCCTCGGCTTCCCCGTTCCGCCGCCCATGACCGCCCAGACCCTGCTCACCCTGTGGCGCCCCGATCTGTTCTTCATCATGATCGTGGTCGTCGCGGGCGGGCTGTACGCGGGCGCCGTGGTCCGGCTGGTGCGCCGGGGCGACTCCTGGCCCGTGGGGCGGACGGTGGCCTTCGCGGCCGGGCTGCTCACGATCGTGGTCACGCAGCTCACCGGGTTCGCGACCTACTCCATGGTGCTGTTCTCGACGCACATGATCCAGCACATGGTGCTGTCGATGCTCACCCCGATCCTGCTGGTGCTGGGCGCGCCGATCACCCTGGCCCTGCGGGCGCTCAAGCCCGCCGCGCGGCGCGGGGACCGGGGACCGCGCGAGTGGCTCAACCTGTTCCTGAACAGCCGTTTCTCCAAGCTGGTCACGCACCCGGCGATCGCTGCCCCGCTGTTCGTGTTCGGCCCCTACGCGCTGTACTTCACGCCGCTGTTCGGCACGCTGATGAACGACCACCTGGGCCACCTGCTCATGGGCGTGCACTTCCTGCTGGTGGGCTTCCTCTTCTACTGGATCATCGTGGGCGTGGACCCGGCGCCGAGGAAGGTGCCCTTCCTGCTGCGCATCCTGCTGCTGCTGGTGGTGATGGGGTTCCACGCCTTCTTCGGCATCACGATCATGATGCAGTCCGAACCCCTGGCGATGGACTACTACGGCCAGTTCGACATCCCGTGGCTGGAGGACCAGGCCGCCGACCAGTACGCGGGCGGCGGCGTCGCCTGGGCGCTGGGCGAGATCCCCACCGCGCTGGTCATGATCGCGCTGGTGCGGCAGTGGTCGCGCGACGACGAGAAGCAGGAGCGCCGCCGGGAGCGCCACAGCCGCCGGGGCGGCTCCGACGACGCCGACATGGACGCCTACAACGCCTACCTGGCCGAGCTCGAACGCCGCTCGCGGGGCGGGGCCCCGGCCGCGGCCACCGCGGCCCCGGAGGCGCCGCCGCGCACCGGTGAGGAGCCGAAGGCGCGGAGCGCACCGGCGGCCGAGTCCGGGGACGACGACCCCGGCCCCGCCGCCGGCAAGGGCGGCTGAACCCGCACGCGGGGGCGCACCGGCCGGTGCGCCCCCGCCGTCGTCGCGGGCCCGACCGGAGCACGCCGACCCCTGGCGCCGGGGCACACGGTGGTGTCGGCCCGGTCCTATGAGGGGATTCCGTTTCGGAGCCGACATGCTCGCGGACGGGCCCGGGGACTGGGTCGGGGTCTGTCGCGCCGTCGGGGCACAGGGCTTCGACGTCCTGCTCCGCCCCGGCCTCCGCTGCCGATCGGCGGCCGAGGTCCCGCGTCCCCGGCCATGGCCGCCGAGCGGGCCGTCGTCGTGGGCTCCAGCGGGCTCACGCAGCGCAGGCGCCGCGGACCGGGGGAGCGGACCGACGGGTCTACCGGCGCAGCGAAGCGCCCCGCACCGCAAGGGCGCGGGGCGCGCGGAGGCAGGAGTACGGGGTCAGACGACCAGGGCGGCCACGGAGGCCCCCACCAGTCCCAGGGCCAGGCAGACCAGCAGGGCCGCGGCCAGCAGTGGCAGGGAGGGCCGCAGCGCGGACACCGCGGACTGGCCGCCCCCCGAGGACTGGCGGCGCGCCACCATCGGCAGCATGACCACGTTCACCGCGGACACGACGGCCGCGACGCAGGCGGACGCGGCGAACCCCGCCCAGAAACCGGACCCGGCGGCCAGCGCGTTGGCCGCGGCCAGCGTCGGCAGCGCCACCAGCACCACCACGGAGGCGATCCCGAACGCGGCCCGCGACCGGGGCGACGCCCCGCGCGAGCTCCCGGAGACGACGAGGAGCAGACCGAGCAGGGCCGCCATCAGGATGGCGCCCACGACTCCGAACACGGCGATGTTGACCAGCGAACTCACGCTCGCCATTGTCGCACCGAACCGCGGATGCCCGGATCCGGGGTGGACGTGCGCGCTCAGCCGGTGTGCTCCACCCGCGAGCCCGCCGCCGTCTTGACCACCTTCAGCCGGGTGGACACCCTCTGCCGCAGGTCGGCGACGTGGCTCACCACACCCACCGCCCGGCCGCCGTCCCGCAGCCGGTCCAGGACGTCCAGCACCTCCTCCAGGGTGTCCTCGTCCAGCGTGCCGAACCCCTCGTCCACGAACAGCGTGTCGATGTCGGCGCCGCCCGCCTCGGCACTGGCCACGTCGCCCAGCCCCAGGGCCAGCGCCAGCGAGCTGAAGAACGTCTCCCCGCCCGAGAGCGTGGCCGGGTCGCGCTCCACACCCGTCCAGGCGTCCACCACCCGCATGCCCAGGCCGCCGGCCGAACGCGCGCGCCCGTCCCCGGCGGCCTTGTCCACCGTGTACCGCAGCTCGTACCGGCCGTCCGACATCGTCACCAGGCGGTCGTTGGCGGCGGCCACCACCTGCTCCAGGCGGGCCGCCAGAACGTACGCCGACAGACGCACGTTGTCGGCGTTGTCGGAGGAGGTCCCGGCGGTCAGGCCGCGCAGCCCCTCGGCCACCGCGTAGCGGCGCAGCGCCGGTTCGCAGTCCCTCAGCCGCAGGTCCAGCTCCCCGCGCAGGGAGGCGAGCCGACGCGCCCGCTCCTCCAGCATGCTCCGCCAGGCCACCGCGCGGTCGGCGGCCTCCGACGCGGTCCGCGCGGCGCGGGCCAGCTCCTCCAGGTCGGGGACGGGCAGCTCCCCGGCCGCGGTCAGCTCCGGATCGGCCAGCGACGCCTCGACGGCGGCCAGGGCGTCGTCGAAGGAGCGGGCGCGTTCGCGCAGCGCGCGGCGCCGCTCCTCGTCCAGCGCGGCCTCCCACACCCCG
>NZ_QPFC01001010.1:0-7665 GCF_003427465.1 Nocardiopsis sp. TNDT3
GGGAGGGACGGCGGTGGACGCCGTGGGGCGGGTCGGGGACGGCTCAGGGCTGGAGCCGCACGACCTCCCAGCCGTGCGGTGTGCGGTCGTAGCGCAGCCTGCGGTGCAGCCGTTCGCGGTCGGCGGCCCAGAACTCGACCGTGTCCGGTTCGAGGCGGTAGCCGACGAACCGCTCGGGTCTGGGCAGGGAGTGGCCGCCCTCCTCCGCCAGCCGCCGGGCCCGTTCGAGGAGGCCGGGCACGTCGTCGAGGGGCTCGCTCTGCCGGGACGCCGTCGTCATCGGGTACAGCTGCGGCGGCCGGGCGGCCCAGAGCCGGTCCGACTCCGCCTCGGGCAGCGTCTCCACCGGCCCGGAGACGATCACCTGCTGGGCGGTCTCGCGCCAGTACAACAACCCGGAGGCCCAGCCGGTGGCCGCGATCTCCCTGCCCTTCTGACTGCTGCTGTGGGTGGTGAAGACCAGGCCCCGGTCCGACACGTCGATGACGGCGACCATCCGGTTGGAGGCACGGCCCTTGGCGTCCGCCGTGGCCAGCGCCAGGGACAGCGGCTCCCGCACCTTCCTCTGCTTGGCCGCGTCGACCCACCGTCCGACCAGCCCCATGGGGGCGGCCGGAGGCGTCTCGTACTCGGGGAAGCCCCCTTCCATCTCACCGGTCAGAGTCTCGAACCTGCTGCTCACGCGTGCTCCCGCGACTGTCTAGACGTAGATGGTCCCGCTGGCGACGGTGACGCCGCTGCCCTTGACCCGGACCTCGGTGACGTGATCGCCGTTGCCTCTGGCACGGGCCCGCATCAGGGAGTGCCGCCCGATCTCCACGCCCTGGTGGATGTCGATCCACTGGCCGTACTGGGCGTGGCCGTGGCGGGCGACGTGGATGGCGAGCGGTCCCGCGGCGGACCCGGTCGCCGCGTCCTCGACCACCCCGTAGGCGGGGGAGAACATGCGGCTCCGCCAGTGCGTCCCGTAACCGGCGAAGCAGTTGGTCGCCATGTCGGGGAAGGCGGCCAGGGCACGGTGGTCGGGGTTGACCTCGGACAGCGCCGGGATGCTCCGCAGTCCGACGAAGACGTGCCGGGGGCCGTTGGTGTAGATCTCGACGGGGGTCTCCGGTTCGGGCACCCCGAGGGCGGCGAGCAGCTCCTCGACGCGGTCGAACGGCTCCCAGGTCGGGATCGGCTGCTCCATCGCGGCGGCGACCACCCTGCCGTCGGCGCGTTCGAGGTCGAAGTCCACGATCCCCATGGCCGTCTCCAGCCGGAGCCGGTCCTTCTCGGCGGAGTCGCCGAGGGCGACCGCCGTGCCGAGGAGGGGGTGCCCCGCGAAGGGCAGCTCGTTGACCGGGGTGAAGATGCGGATGTGCGCGTCGCCGCCCTGCTTGGGGGGCAGCACGAACGTCACCTCCGACAGGTTCATCTCCCGGGCGATGCTCTGCATGCGCGGGGCCGAGAGGTCCTCGGCCCCGAAGAAGACCGCGACGGGGTTGCCCGCCAGGGGCTTGTCGGTGAACGCGTCGACGACGACGTAGGAGTGCGCCCTTTCCAGGAGCGCCGGACTGCCGTTCATGCGCTCAACGTCCTTCCTATGAACGAGCCGAGGATGTGCGGGCCGTTCTGGGTGAGAACGGACTCGGCGTGGAACTGGAGGGAGGAGAAGCGCGGGCCCCGCAGGGCGTGCACCTCCCCCGAGGCGGGGTCGCGGCAGACCTCCACCGCGCCGACGCCGTCCACCTCGACCGTGTCCGCCTCCGACCAGGCCGCGAAGGTGTTGTAGAAGCCCACGCGCTGGCGGTCGCCGAAGAGGTCGACCTCCTTCTGCACGCCCTGGTTGGGCGAGGGGCGCCGCCGGATCGGGAACCCGAGCTCGGCGCTGAGGATCTGGTGGCTCAGGCAGACGGCCAGGAAGGGCCTGCGTTCGGCGAGCAGCGCCCGCGCCGCCGCCCGCATGTTGGCCATCTTCGGGTGCGCGGGGTCGCGCGGGTCGCCCGGACCGGGGCCGAGCACGACGAAGTCGTAGCCGTCGAAGGAGGGGACGTCGTCGTGGCGCACGACCGTGACGGACATGCCCATGTCGCGGCACTGGTGGTCGAGCATCGACGTGAAGGTGTCCTCCGCGTCGACGATCAGCGTCCGGCACCCGGCCAGCCCGGGGAACTCCGCGCCGCGCCGGTGGCCCTCGCCCAGCAGCCAGAAGTCGGCGATGTTGGCGTTGCGCCTGACCAGCGCGTCGCGGATGTCGGGATGGGTGTCCAGGCCCCCGGCCCCGCGGCTCTCCACCGCCGCGAGGAGACCGGCGGCCTTGGCGTGGGTCTCCGCCACCTCCGACACCGGGTCGGAGTGGCGGACGAGGGTGGAGCCGACGCCGATGGCCATCCTGCCGCGGTCGTCGATGTCGGCGGTGCGGATGAGGATCGACGAGTCCAGGGTCCGCTCGCCGGAGGCGTCGCTTCCGACGAGGGCGAGCACCCCGCTGTAGTAGCCGCGTCCGCCCGTCTCGTAGTTCTGGATGACGCGGCAGGCGTTCTCCAGCGGGCTGCCGGTGACGGTCGGGGCGAACATCGTCTCCCGGAGGATGTCGCGGACGTCGCGACGGGTCTCCCCCTCGATGAAGTACTCGGTGTGCGCGAGCCGCGCCATCTGCTTGAGGTGGGGTCCCGACACGTGCACGCCCGGCTCGCAGATGCGCGTCATCATCTTGAGCTCCTCGTCCAGGACCATGTAGAGCTCGTCCGACTCCTTCTGGTTGGCGAGGAAGTCCATGACCTCGGGCAGCGAGGGGCCCGAGGGGGGATAGCGGTAGGTGCCGCTGATGGGGTTCATGGTGGCGAGCCCCCGCCGGAGGGTGACGTGGCGCTCGGGGGTGGCGCCGACGAAGGTCCGGTCGCCGGTGTGGACGACGAAGGTCCAGTAGGCGCCCACCTCGACCCGGAGCAGCCGGCGGAAGACGGCCAGGGCCTTGTGCGGGGTGTACTCCCCGATGTCGGCGACGAAGGAGCGCCTGATCACGAAGTTCGCGCCCTCGCCCTCGCCGATCACCTCCTTGACCACCCTGCGGACGGTCTCGGCGTAGTCCTCGTCGTCGACGTCGAAGCGGCCGTCGGACAGGGCGACGGGCAGGTCGGGGATGAGGTCCAGGGCCCGTGAGACCGGCAGCGTCTCCTGGTCGGCCACCGTCATGACGAGCAGGGGCGCCTCGTCGTCGTTGCAGCCGAAGCCGCGCTCGGTGATCTGCCGGTAGGGGATGAGGGCCAGCACGTCGTGGCGCTCCGCGCCCCCGCCCCTCCCCGTCAGGTCGGGCAGGGGGATGTCGGCGGTCTCGGGGACGGCGGACACCTCGCCGGTCAGCACGTCCACGCGGCCGGGACCGTCGCCGCCGGAGCGCACGAGCAGGGCGAAGGGGGGTGGCCGCTCCGTCCCCAGGACGGTGCGCAGGAGCCCGTCCCCCTCCGCCCCGGCCCGTGGCGCCGTGTCCGGCGCGTTCACGCGAACACCTCCTTGGCCGGCAGCACGACCGCGCAGCGCTCGGCGGCGTACCGGACGGCCATGCGGTGGTAGTCGGCGTTGAAGTCGGCGACGGCGTCGGCGACCAGGAAGGTCTGGATGTCGTTGGTGTAGGCCTCGACCGCCGTCATCAGGACCCCGACGTGCGCGTACACGCCGCAGACGACGAGCTGGTCGCGCCCGGCGGCCCGCATCCGCTCCAGCAGGTCCGACTTGTGGAACGCGCTGTACCTGAGCTTGGTGAACATCCAGTCGTCGGGTGAGGGGGCCAGTTCGTCCACCACGAGCCTGTCCTCGGGGGACCTGCGCATGCCGGGTCCCCAGAAGTCCTTGAGGAGGCCGCGCTGTTCGTCGCTCATGCTGCCCGGCTGGGCCGTGTAGCCCACGGGGACGCCGAGCCGGGCGCCGCGCTCGCGCAGGAGGGCGATGTTGCCGACCAGCTCGTCTCGCACCTGTTCGGGGAAGGGTTTGAGGAAGAAGCGCTGCATGTCGTGGACGAGGAGGACAGCGCGGGAGGGGTCGGGCACCCACTGGGCGGTGTTCTCGGGGAGGTCACCAGCGGCCGGGAGCGCGTAGGGCTCGATGACGGGGATACCGGGCATGTTCGTCCTTTCCGATCGGTTCCTACGGGTCAGTCGCTCCAGGCGGAGATCACCGAGACCGCCTGCCAGAGGGTGAGGCGGGGGTCGCAGAAGGTCGTGTAGCGCTCGCCGACCCGCGGGAACCCGCTCGGGTCCGTCACGCACTCGGTCACGTCGTCGGGTGTGGTCTCCAGGTGCAGGCCGCCGGGGACTCCCCCCGCCGACTCGACCGCGCGGACGAAGCCGCGGACCTCCTTCCTGAGGTCCTCCACGACCCGGGTCTTGTGGCCCTCCGGGGTCCGGACCGTGTTGCCGTGCATCGGGTCGCACAGCCAGATCACGGGGTGGCCCGCCTCGGCCACGGCCTCGACGAGCGGCGGCAGCCGGTCGGCGACCCGGTCGGCCCCCATCCGGGCGATCAGCGTCAGGCGGCCCGGCTCGCGCCGGGGGTCCAGCCGCTCGCAGAGGGCGAGCAGTTCGTCCTCGGCCATGGCCGGTCCGACCTTGCAGGCCACCGGGTTGGCGACCTCGGCCAGCAGGGCGACGTGCGCTCCCTCGATCTGGCGGGTGCGCTCACCGATCCAGGGCCAGTGGGTGGAGCCGAGCACCGGCTTGTCCGTCTTGTCGGTCTGCCGGAGCATCGGCACCTCGTAGTCCAGGACCAGTGCCTCGTGGCTCGTCCACACCGGCGGGTCGCTGGCGGGCCGGGCGAAGGAGCCGCGCCAGCCGAGGTGCTCCATCACGTCGCCCGCGGCCATGTAGCCGGTGAGCAGGCGCAGCGGGTCGGCCTTCCTGCTCTCGGGCGTCGGATCGGGGCCGTTGACCAGGTGGCCGCGGAACACCGGCAGCACCAGTTCGCCGACCTTCTCCGTGGGGCTGGAGCGGGGTTTGGCGAACTGCCCGCCGATGCGGCCCGCCCGCAGGACGGGCTTGTGGGTGATCATCCTGAGGGCGCCGACCAGCATGTCGAGCAGGGCGGCCTTGCTGCTGACGTGTCTCGCGCTGGACTCCTCCGGGTCCTCGGCGCAGTCCCCGGCCTGGACGACCAGGGACCGGCCGAGGGCCACGTCGGCCAGGAGCGAGCGCAGGGCCAGCACGTCCTCGGCCCTGACGAGGGCGGGCCGGGAGGACAGCACGTCGGCCACCCTCCGGACCTGGGAGGCGTCGCTCCAGTCGGGCTGTTGCAGGGCGGTTCTGGACTCGATGTCGGGCATCACGTTGTCCACGCGTCTCCATTGATCGGTTCTGTGTGCGTGCCTGAATCGCCAGCCCGAGTGGAATCCGAACCAGCCCTCGGGGTCAGGTCGGGATTCCCTCACGCCTGATCGTGGGAACGGGGATACCCAGAGCACGGAGCTGGTCGAAGGGGTTCATGAACTCCCTCTGCTGCGCGATCTTCCCCTCCTCGAAACGGAAGGAGTGCAGGAAGTGGTTCGTGTAGTGACCCTCGGGGTAACCCTCGAAACGGATGGCTCCCTCGCCGTCGCATTCCACCCAGAAGAAGTTGGGGTCCTGCGTCTCGAAGATCTGGATATTGGTCCAGACCCAGTCGGGGAAGCATTTCAGCGACCAGACCGCGTGTTCGGCGAGGCGATTCCGGCCACGGATGACGATAGGCTCTCCGGTGTCATTGGTCCAGAGCCCTCCGACACCTTCTTCGGTGAAGAGGAGGTGACGCTTCAGCCGATCCTGCCCTCTCGTGTTCATGTATGTTTCCACCACGTCACGGTTGTGTTTCCGGATCGCGGCCTCGTCACCGTCCGCAGGAAACTCAAAGTTTTCGGGCATGGCAGACTACCTGGCCTTTCCTTTTCTGCGTTTAATACTGTCCGAAGGGAAATTCTGGGGGACGCCGGACGGGTCCTCAGTCCGGGTCGGAGTCCTCGCCGGGCACCATGTAGGCGAGTTCCCGCAGCTCCTGGGAGCGCTGGAGGACGATGGCGCGGACGAGGGGCAGCCAGTGCTCGGGGATCGTCCTGATGATCTCCTCCCACTGCGCGCGTCCGACCTCGGTGATCGTCAGCATGCGCAGCAGGGTCCGACCGGCTTCGGTGGCGCGCAGGGAGGGGTCCCGGGCGAGCTTGCGGACCGCCGCCGCGGTCTCGCCCACCGCCGTGGACTCGGTGACCCGGGGCCTGCGGTCCGGTTCCCGGACCGCGACCGACACGGGGACGCGCTCCCCGCCGTTGCGGCGGAAGCGCTCCGGAATGGGGTCCTGGCCCTGGTCGACGCGCTTGCGGACGTCCCGGACCGTGCCCACCGACAGCCCGCTCTTCCTGGACACCTCACGCAGCGAGATCTCGGGGTTCTCGGCGAGGATGGCCGCGGCGCTGCGCCGACCCTCGACGCTGCTGAGCGGTCTGGCCCTTCCGTCCATGCCCACCCTGCTCTCCGCGACGGAGCCCCCCTCTCCCGCCTCCCGACGGAGCCTGGCCACCGTCTTGGCGTTCAGCCCGGCCCTCCTCGCGATGGCCCGGTCGGACCAGTGCGGATGGGACAGGATGATGCGCTGGGCGGAGGTCCTGCGCTCGCTCAGGGTCAGCGGAAGCCCGTGCCCCACGTTGAGCTGCACCGCGAGGACGAAGGCGTCCTCGTCGCTGCCGTCGAAGAAACGGGCCCTGATCTCGGTCTTCCCCCTCATCCGCGCGGCGCGGATCCTGTGCACCCCGTCGATCACGCGCATGGTGCGGCGGTGGACGAGGATGGGTTCGACGGCGCTCCCCATTTCCGCGATCACACGGGCGTGGGCCGGGTCCTCCATCTTCTCGCGCGGAGAAAGGGAAGGGGCGAGGTCCGCGATGGGAACAATTCCCTGGGGCAGATCCCTGATTATGTCAGCCACCTCGGGGAGCAGGTCCCCGTCATTTCTCTGACCCTCCCCCAGTCCAGGGGCGGATGGCATGGTTTGGGCAGGCACAGTGAAATTTCCCTTCGTGAAGGGCATGCGAGCAGGGTGGACTCTCCAGAGGGGATCACAACCGGATTCAGCCTAGGTTGAGACCCGCAGCAGCGCCAGCGCGAAGCTGTCCGCAAGCGGACAGCGGGGAAAACACGGGGCCGGGGCGGACGGCCCGGAAACCCCCAGGTGAAAGCATCCGGACCGCGGCTGGGACAGGGGGAACCGGCTGCCTTCCCGTGCCCCGGCGACGGCGGGAAGGAATGCGTCCGGGCCCTTGTGAACTGGGGCGACGGTGTCAAGCACGGGCAGGAACGCGTGCACGGGCACGGGCCGCGCGGACAATCCGAGAAACACGATCCGCTCCTTGCCTTTTCTCCGAACGAACGCTCCGCGTGACCGTTCGTGACGCGGCGCGACTTCCCGGAAATGGCGTACTTCTCCGAACCCCGTCCCCTTTCGGGGGCCGCCGGACGGCGGCCCCCGCGCGGCCGGGCGCCCGTACGCCTTCCCCCTCCCGTCGTCCGGTCACCTTCTCCTCCCGCCGTCCGTCATGGAGGTGAAGGGCGTCAGCGGACCGGGTGAGGAGAGGAGTGGGTTCATGACCGTCGCGGGGGCGCGGTTGGAGGGGCGGGTTCCGCACGGAGCCGGGCGCGGACGCGCCCCGGGCCGTCGGCCGGCCTCCCC
>NZ_QPFC01001011.1:0-1907 GCF_003427465.1 Nocardiopsis sp. TNDT3
GCCGGGACTCAGTCCGGGCGGGGGCCGCTAGAGCTCGCTCCGGGCGGGCGCCGGGCGCAGCACGGCGTCGCGCAGGGCCTTGACCGCGGCGGCGACCTCACGGGCGTAGCCGATCACGGTGGAGCGGCGGCGGGCGCCCATGCTGGAGTCGCCCACCCCGACCGCGTCGATCCCCGCGGCGCGGGCGAGGGCGACCGTGCGGGGCAGGTGGAAGGACTGGGTGACCATGGTCGCCTCGCGCACCCCGAACAGGTCGCGCACCCGCACACAGGTGTCCCACGTGCGGTAGCCGTGGCGGTCGGCGTCGATCCGGTCGGCTGGCACGCCCTGCGCGACCAGGTACGCGGTCATGGTGTCGGTCTCGCGGCGCGACACCTCGCGGTTGTCGCCGGAGACGATGATCCGTTCGACCCGGCCGTTCTCGTACAGGCGCACGGCCAGGTCCAGGCGGCGGGCGAGCAGCGGTGAGGGTCCGTCGTTCCAGGCGGCGGCCCCCAGGACCACGGCCACGGGCCGGTGCGGGACGGTGTCGACCTCCCCGCGGCGCCCGGCGCTGCCCAGGAAGGTCCAGGCGTAGGGGCCCAGTGCCAGGGCGCACGCGCCCGCTCCGACCGCCGCGATCCCCAAGCCCACCCTGCCGCCCCTCTCCGTCGTCCGGCGCGCGTGCGCGGGGCCGCGCGCCGCACCCATCATGGCGCACCGGCGGAGGCCCGGTATCCGGACGAAGGCGCACGGACCCGTGCGGGGGGCCGAAAACCGGGACGCGTCGGAACCTCCGTGCCGGGCCTGCCGCCCCCGGGACGCCCGGGACCGGCCGCGCACGGGACCGGTTCCCGCTCGCGAAGGCCTGCCGCCCCCGCGCGGGATCCCGGGCTCAGCTCCCCAGACCCGCCAGGCCGCCCCAGGAGAAGGGCCGCTTGTACCGAACCGTCAGGGAGCCGCCCTGGCAGGAACCGGTGATGACGAAGTGCGGGGCGGACGCCCGGCGCAGGGAGTCGGTGCTGTTGCGCAGTGTGCCGAACCAGGAGGCGTCCGCCTCCACCTCGGCGGTGGCGCCCTCGGGCAGGATCACGGTGCCGTTCCCCCAGGAGGCGTCCACGTGGACCTCGACGACGGCGCTGGTCAGGGAGGCCTCGCGGAAGTCGAGCCGGGTGAGGCCGTACTTGTTGTGCACCTCGACGCGGCGCGGCACCTGCCACGCGCCCCTGCGGATGACGGGGCCACCGCCCTGGGAGCGGATGACGAGGGCGTCACCGCCGTCGTGGCGCTCCGGGAGGACGCCCTCCACCGGCCGCGCGACGGCGCCCGGCAGCGTCTCGGCGCCCGTCGGCAGGTCGGCGGTGACCGGTTCGAGGTCGGCGTAGGTCTTGGCCGCGTAGACGGCGTTGAGCCGTTCGTCGAGTTCGTCGAGGGTGATGCGCCCCTGTGCCGCCGCCTCCCGCAGGACCTCCGCCACCTGGTCCCTCTCCGCGTCGGAGACACGCATCCGACTCATGTCATTGGAGGCCACTGTCGCTCGCCCGGTCCTTTCCCGCTCCTTTTGTCACCACCACGGTAGAGCATGGGCGGAAAGGAGCGCGGTGCGGAACCGGCGCCGCCGCGGACCGGCCCCTCACACGGGCGGGAGCGGCCGCGGGGTCGCGACCGGCACCCGCGTCCCCGATCACCGCAGGTTCGCGGCCCGGCGCGCTTTGGGGAGGTCGGGGACTGGGTACCGCTTCTCTAGGGTGGTTGAGGACTCTGCCGGGGTAGGACGGACCCCGGCAGAGTCCTGAACCACACGTGGTTCCTGCCTCCCCCTGGTACACGATCTCGCGTCGGCGCGCGTCTGCACAGCGCGTGTCCGCAACCGGCCACCCCGTGAACCGCTCCCCCGCCGCGCGGCCCGCCGTACGGGCCCGGCGCTC
>NZ_QPFC01001012.1:0-1222 GCF_003427465.1 Nocardiopsis sp. TNDT3
CGTTCGTCCAGTGGGGCGCTCCACCTTGCGGCCCCTCCCCCCGTCCGCCCGCACCCGGGGGCCGGGAGGTAAGGGACGCCGGATGCGTTCCGGGCCGTTCTCACCGCGGCCCTTGGTGCCTCCCGGCTTCGTAGAAGGTTGGAGTCCAGCGTGAAAGTCCTGCTCACAGGCGGAGCCGGGTACATCGGTTCCCATACCGCGGTCGACCTCCTCCAGCGCGGCCACGACGTCGTCATCGTCGACGACCTGTCCAACTCCCACCCCGAGGCCGTGCGGCGGGTCGCCCGCATCACGGGACGCCAGGTCCCCTTCCACCGGGTCGACTGCACCTACCTGGAGGAGATGCGGCGGGTCTTCACCCAGCACCGCATCGACGCCGTGATCCACTTCGCGGCCTACAAAGCGGTGGGGGAGTCGGTCGCCCGGCCCCTGCGGTACTACACCAACAACCTCGACGCCCTGCTCACCGTGTGCCGAGTGATGGAGGAGCACCAGGTGCGGCGCATGGTGTTCAGCTCCTCGGCGACCGTCTACGGAGACCCCCAGTGGATGCCTCTGACCGAGGATCACCCCTTGTCCGCCACCAACCCCTACGGAGCCACGAAGCTCTTCGGTGAGCGGATCCTCACCGACCTGGTCGGGGCCTGCCCGGACTGGCACGTGAGCCTGCTGCGGTACTTCAACCCGATCGGCGCACACGAGAGCGGACTGATCGGGGAGGATCCCGAGGGCATCCCCAACAACCTCTTCCCTTACATTGCCAAGGTCGCCGCGGGCAAGCTGGAGCGCTTGAGCGTCTTCGGCGACGACTACGCCACCTGTGATGGCACCGGGGTCCGTGACTACCTGCACGTCAGCGACCTGGCCAGTGGTCACTCGGCCGCGGTGGAGCGTCTGTGGGACCGCCCGGGGGTGCGGGCGTACAACCTGGGGACCGGTCGCGGGACCTCGGTCCTGGAGGCCATCGCCGCCTTCGAGGAGGCCAGCGGCCGGCCCGTCCCCCACGTCGTGGCGCCGCGGCGTCCCGGTGACATCGCCACCTGCTACGCCGATCCGTCCCTGGCGTGGAAGGAGCTGGGGTGGAAGGCCACCAGGACGGTCGAGCGGGCCTGCTCCGACGCGTGGGCCTGGCAGTGCGCCAACCCCGACGGCTACCGGGGGTGAGGCCCGCCTCCTAGGAGGCCTGTGGCCGACGCGCGCTGACGGTCGGTGAAGGTGTGGT
>NZ_QPFC01001013.1:0-3852 GCF_003427465.1 Nocardiopsis sp. TNDT3
AAGCAGGCCGACACCCTGCGCAAGCAGGCCGACCGCTTCCGGGCCAAGGCGTCCAAGGCGCGCGCCGCGCAGCAGATGCTCAACCGGGCCGACCGCCTCCTGGACGGCGTGCAGGGCGTGCGCAAGTCCGACAAGGTGGCCAAGCTGCGCTTCCCCGACCCGGCGCCCAGCGGCCGCACGCCGCTCATGGCCGAGGGCCTGTCCAAGTCCTACGGGTCCCTGGAGATCTTCGCCGGGGTGGACCTGGCCATCGACCGGGGCAGCCGCGTGGTGATCCTGGGCCTCAACGGCGCGGGCAAGACCACCCTGCTGCGCCTGCTCGGCGGTGTCGAGACACCCGACACGGGCCGGGTCGTGCCCGGTCACGGGCTCAAGCTCGGCTACTACGCCCAGGAGCACGAGACCCTGGACGTGGACCGGTCCGTGCTGGAGAACATGATGAGCGCGGCCCCGGACCTGCCGGAGGTCGAGGCGCGGCGCACGCTGGGCTCGTTCCTGTTCACCGGCGACGACGTGGACAAGCCCGCGGGCGTGCTCTCCGGCGGTGAGAAGACCCGGCTGGCGCTGGCCACGCTGGTGGTCTCCAGCGCCAACGTGCTGCTGCTGGACGAGCCCACCAACAACCTCGACCCGGCCAGCCGCGAGGAGATCCTGGCGGCGCTGCGCAACTACAAGGGCGCGATCGTGCTCGTCACCCACGACGAGGGCGCGGTCGAGGCCCTCCAGCCCGAGCGGGTCATCCTCCTGCCCGACGGCGTCGAGGACGTGTGGAACGCCGAGTTCGAGGACCTCATCGCGCTGGCCTGACGCCGCCCGCGGCGGACGCGGGGTGTGGGGAGGTGGACGCCCGGCGGGCCCGGGAGGTTCACCTCCCCTCTTTTCGGTCAGTGTTCGCCCCGTGCCGAAAAAGGTGTTCTCGGCGGGGCGTCCGCGTGGTGTGGCGGTCCGCGGGCCCGATACCGGATCATGAGGGTGTCCCACGACGGGTGATCCGACGACTCTGAGGAGTGAGTGAGTGAACGACGCGCCGATCAAGCGCCCACGGCTGGCGGGGGAGGACCGTTCCGCGCTCGCCGCCCAGCTCAAGAGCCGCTACGACGCGGGGGAGAGCATCCGCATGCTGGCGGCGGCCACCGGACGGTCCTACGGTTTCGTCCACCGGCTCCTGAGTGAGGCCGGGGTGGAACTGCGCGGTCGCGGAGGCCCCACGCGCAAGGCGTGAGGCGTCGCGGCCCGGCCCGCTGGCCGCCCTGTGTTACCGATGGGTAATATCCGGGGGTGACCCCGAACACGACGGAGGAACCCATGGCACAGGCGACGAACGGGTCCGGACCGGCGCCCACCGAGGAGGAGCTCTCCCGGGCCAGGCTCAGGCTGGTGGTGCGGGGGCCGGTCGCCCACGTCACCATCAGCCGCCCCGACCGCCGCAACGCGATGACCGGGCGCACCTGGACCACGCTGGCCCGCATCGGCCAGACCCTCTCCGAGGACGTCCGAATCGTCGTCATCGACGGGGACGGCGACATCTTCTCCGCCGGGATCGACCTCGGCATGTTCAGCCCCGAGGGCGTCGACGGCGAGCGCTCCATGGTCGCGGGCCTGGCCGACGGCACCGCCTCCGACGCCGAGGTGCGGGACTACATCGCCGGCCTGCAGGAGGGCTTCCTCTGGCTGCGCCGCCCCGACCTGGTCACCGTCGCCGCCGTGCGCGGCCACGCCATCGGCGCGGGCTTCCAGCTGGCCCTGTCCTGCGACCTGCGCATCCTGGCCGACGACGCCCAGCTGTGCATGAAGGAGCCCGCCCTGGGGCTGGTCCCCGACCTCACCGGCACCAAGCCCCTGGTCGACATCGTCGGCGTCAACCGCGCGATCGAGATCTGCCTGACCGCCCGCCGCGTGGGCGCCCAGGAGGCGCGTGACCTCGGCCTGGCCGAGCTCGTGGTCCCCGCGGACGAACTCTCCGCCGCGGTGGACGACGTCGTGGCCGCCCTGCTCGCCACCGACCGCGCGGCCGCCACCGCCACCAAGGCCCTGCTCCAGCAGGCCGCGGGCAACACCCTCCAGCGGCAGGCCGAGGCCGAGCGCGCGGCGCAGGCCGCCCGGCTCGCCGCCCTGGCCCGGGCCTCGGTCGACGGATCCCGCTAGCGCTCCGCCTCCCGTCCTCCTGCCCCGGACCAGGGGCGACGCCGCGTACCCGGCGGTCGCGCGAAGATGTGGACGGGAGGGGGAGACCCTTGTCACCGGTCGAAAACCCCCACCCGGTCCCCGTCGTGGGAGGATCTCTAGTACTCTTCTACGAGCGGTCGTGACATGCCGCGCGCATCCGAGCGCGCCGAGGCCGCGCAAGACGCGGAGAGCGTGCCGACCCGGTCGGCGCCACTCTTGACCCGAAGAGTCGCTCGTCCCCCCACGCCAGTGAGGATCTCACGAGCTCAGGAGCCCCACGCACATGATGGGGCCCGCTTCCGCGTGTGATCAGGCGCGTTTGTGTGATTTCTTCGCTGGGTCGGTCATGGCCGTGTGAAGCCTTCCTCGAAACGCCGCCAAACGATGAGGAAGGTACACGTCACTTGACGACGGACACTGCCGTAACGCCTGCCTTCGACAGCCTGGGACTGCCCCAGGACATCGTCGAGGAGCTGGCCAGGAACGGTGTGACCACCCCGTTCCCGATCCAGGCCGCCACCATTCCCGACGCCATCGAGGGCCGCGACGTCCTCGGCTGCGGCCGCACCGGATCGGGCAAGACCCTGGCCTTCGGCCTGCCGGTCCTGATGCGCGCCGCCGAGCGCCGCGCCGCCGCCAACCGGCCCCGGGCCCTGATCCTGGTGCCCACCCGCGAGCTGGCCCACCAGGTCCGCGACGCCCTGCGCACCTACGCCCGCATCGTGGGCGTGCGCGTGGGCGACGTCGTCGGCGGCAGCTCCTACACCCGCCAGATCAACGAGCTGCGCCGCGGCGTCGAGGTCCTGGTCGCCACCCCGGGCCGTCTGTCCGACCTGATCGACCAGGGCGCCTGCGACCTGGGCGACGTGGAGGTCTCGGTGCTGGACGAGGCCGACCAGATGTGCGACATGGGCTTCATGCCGCAGGTCAGCGAGCTCCTGGACCAGGTCCGCCCCGACGGCCAGACCCTGCTGTTCTCGGCCACGCTCGACGGCGACGTCGACAAGCTGGTCCGCAAGTACATGAACGAGCCGCGCACCCACTCCGTGGACCCGCCGGTCTCGCAGGTCGCCAAGATGGAGCACCACCTGCTCAAGGTGCTGCCCCGCGACAAGAACACGATCGTCACCCAGATCGCCGCGCGCGAGGGCCGCACGATCCTGTTCGTGCGCAGCAAGTACCGCGCCGACACCATCAGCGAGCAGCTGGCCCAGGCCGGTGTCCCCTGCGCCTCCCTGCACGGCGGCAAGACCCAGAGCGTGCGCACCCGCACCCTGGCCAAGTTCCGTGAGGGCCGCATCCAGGCCCTGGTCGCCACCGACGTCGCCGCCCGCGGCATCCACGTCGACGGCATCGACATGGTGGTCAACGTCGACCTGCCCACCGGCCACAAGGACTACCTGCACCGCGGCGGCCGCACCGCCCGCGCGGGTGCCTCCGGCCTGGTGGTCTCCCTGGTGGCGCCCAACCAGCGCCGCATGGCCCGCCGCCTGCTCAGCGACGCCGGTGTCGAGGCCAAGCAGCACCTGGTCAACCCGGGCGACGAGCTGCTCAGCGAGGTGACCGGAGCCAAGGAGCCCTCCTGGGAGCCGTGGATCGAGCCGCCGGAGCCCGTGCGCGAGCGCCGCGGCCGCGGCGGCCCCCGTCGGGGCGGCCCCCGTGGTGGCGGTGGCGGCTACCGGGGTG
>NZ_QPFC01000110.1:0-1740 GCF_003427465.1 Nocardiopsis sp. TNDT3
GCCGCGGAGGTCGGTGCTCCCTACCTACTTCCCCTCTCCGGCGCGGGCCTCCTCCTTGCGGTCGTCGGCGCCGTCCGCGGCGTCCCCGCCGACACCGCCGTCCCCGGCAGGGGAGACCTCACCCTTCGGCGGGGCTCCGCCTCCGGTCTCCGGGGCGCCCTTGGGCGCGGACCGGCCGCCGGTCTCGGCGAGGTCGGTCTCGGTGCCTCCCCCGCGGCGCTTGGACCACAGGATGGCGCCGACGAGCACGGCGACGGCCGCCACCGCGATCCCCGCCCGCAGGACGACGTTGTCGGCGTAGATCACCACGCTGGGCGCCACGATCAGGGCGACGAGGTTCATCACCTTGAGCAGGGGGTTGATGGCGGGACCCGCGGTGTCCTTGAAGGGGTCGCCGACCGTGTCGCCGATGACCGTGGCGGCGTGGGCCTCCGAGCCCTTGCCGCCGTGGTGGCCGTCCTCGACGAGCTTCTTGGCGTTGTCCCAGGCCCCGCCCGAGTTGGACAGGAAGACGGCCATGAGCACTCCCGCGGCGATGGCGCCGCCCAGGAACGCGCCGAGCGGGGCGTAGCCGAGGGCGAAGCCGACCGCGATCGGCGCGAGGACGGCCAGCAGGCCCGGGGTGACCAGCTCCCGCAGCGAGTCCTTGGTGCAGATGTCGACCACGCGCGCGTACTCGGGCTTCTCCGTGCCGTCCATGATCCCCGGACGGGTGCGGAACTGGTCGCGCACCTCCATGACCACGCGGCCCGCCGCCCGGCCGACCGCCATGATGGCGAGCCCGGAGAAGAAGAACACCACGCTGGCGCCGATGATGACGCCGACGAGCACGTCGGGCTGGTCCAGTGAGAGCGAGAACGCCTCGTCGGCGTCGCCGAGCTGGGCCTGCACGGAGGTGCGGAAGGCGCCGAAGAGCGCGGTCGCGGCCAGGACCGCCGTCGCGATCGCGATGCCCTTGGTGATGGCCTTGGTGGTGTTGCCGACGGCGTCGAGCCCGGTGAGGATCTCCGCGCCCGGGCCCTCCACGTCGCCGGACATCTCCGCGATGCCCTGGGCGTTGTCGGAGACGGGGCCGAAGGTGTCCATCGCCACGATGATGCCGACGGTGGTGAGCAGGCCGGTTCCGGCGAGGGCGACGGCGAACAGGCTCAGGGTGATGGAGCCGCCGCCGAGCAGGAACGCGGCGTAGACGGCTCCGGCGATGAGGAGGGCGGAGTAGACGGCCGACTCCAGGCCGACGGAGATGCCGGAGAGGATGACGGTCGCCGCGCCGGTCTCGGAGCTGTCGCCGATCTCGCGGACGGGGCGCCGGTCGGTCTCGGTGAAGTAGCCGGTGAGCAGCTGGATGGCGGCGGCGAGCACGAGGCCGATGAGGACCGCCGCGACCGCGAGGATCCTCGGGTCCGGGTTGGTCCCGGCCTCCTCGATCTCGGCCAGGACCTGCGGGCTGACGCCGGAGAGCTGGTCGAAGCTGGAGGGCAGGTACCAGAAGGCGGTGCCGACGACGAGCACGGCGGAGATCGCCGCGGAGATGAAGAACCCGCGGTTGATCGCCGACATCGCCGTCTTGTCCCTGGCGCGGGGGGCGACCAGGAAGATGCCGACGATGGCGGTGAGCACGCCGATCATGGGGACGAGGAGCGGGAACACCAGTCCCTCGGTGCCGAAGGCGACGCGGCCGAGGATCAGCGAGGCGACGAGCACGACCGCGTAGGACTCGAACAGGTCCGCGGCCATGCC
>NZ_QPFC01001014.1:0-2078 GCF_003427465.1 Nocardiopsis sp. TNDT3
GCCGCGGCGGGGCGCCGCGGCCGGTCGACGGGGCTCTGCGGTCCGGACTCCGGCGGAGCCCGGACGGCTCCCGGTCAGTGCACGCCGTAGCGCGCGTGCAGGTTCTCCAGCAGGCGCGCGCCCTCCCGGCGGGAGCCCTCCGCGTCCAGGTAGTCGACCGACTCGTTGGCCACGAACGAGGACGGGCGCCCGCCGTCGGCGAACCCCAGGCGCGAGGTGTCGCCGCCGGTGGCCTTGCGGATCCCCCAGTTGGCCAGGATGCGCGCCCGCGCGGTCGCGGAGGGCACCGCCATCAGGTGGTACCCGCGGGTGACGCCCAGCGCGGGCAGCCCGCTCAGTTCCAGCTGCATGACGCGCGCGAGCGCGTCGTTGCCGCTCAGGTCCACGACCAGCCCCATGTCCCGGTGCCGGAACTCCTTCATCGGGCGTCCCAGGACGGACGAGACGACGTTGTCGGCGACGGTGGCCGCCTGGCGCGTGGCGTACTGGGCGGTCGGCGGGCAGTAGTCGCTGTCCTCGTGCGAGAGGTTGGGCACCGCCGCGGCGTCGCCGACGGCGAAGACGTCGTCGAGGCCGGGGACCCGCAGGTCGGCGCCGACCTCCAGGCGCCCCTTCTGGGTGGGCTTGTCCAGGGTCGCCATGAGCGGGCTGGGTGAGACCCCCGCCGTCCAGATGAGGGTGCGGCAGGGCAGGGCGCGGCCGTCGGTGAGCACCACCTTGTCGTCGGTCACCTCGCGCACGCTCACCTTGAGCTTGACCTCGACGCCGATGGAGCGCAGCAGGTCGAGCGCCTTGCGGCCGAGGCGGTCGCCGAGTTCGGGCAGCACCTTGGGCGCGATGTCCACCAGGTGCCAGCGGATCACCGAGCGCAGGTCCGGATAGCGCTTGGCCGCCTCCTGGCACAGGCGCATGAGCGAGGCCGCGGTCTCGACGCCGGTGTAGCCGCCGCCGACGACGACGAAGCGGCAGCGCTCCTCGCGCTCGGCCGGGTCGCGGCTGTCGTTGGCCAGCTCCAGCTGGGCCAGGACGTGGTCGCGCAGGAGCACCGCCTCGGCCAGCGTCTTGGCGCCGTAGGCGTGCTCGGCCAGACCGGGGATGTCGAAGGCGCGGGTGACCCCGCCGGGCGCCAGGACCAGGCGGTCGTAGCGGACCGGGGCGAGTTCGCCGGTGGGGCGCCGTACGACGACCACGCGGTCCCCCGGATCCACGCCGACGGCGTGCCCGGGGACGAACCGGGTCTGCCGGGTCAGCCGGTGCACCGACATGGCGACCGACTGCGGTGTGAGCAGTCCGGAGGCCACCTGCGGCAGTAGGGGGCTGTAGAGCATGTAGTCGTGCGGCGCGACGAGGGCGATGTCCGCCGCCCCCGCCGGGATGCGGCGTTCGAGGTGGCGCAGGGTGTGGAGACCACCGAAACCCGCGCCGACCACCACGATACGAGGCCGAGACATAGACAGCGCTCCTTCTGACGTGTCGTGGGGCGGGACGGCTGAGTGCGTCCGTTGGGCCGTTGGACGCAGCACTACCCACAAGACCGCGGCCAATGTATGGCCGGGTCGGCGGATCCGTGAGCCGCCACCCGTGACCTGCCGGGGACTTTGCCCGCCGTTGGCGGCCCCTGGGGAGGGCCGGGGCGGCTCCCCGAGCCGGTCCGAAACACCCGTGCGGGGGGAGTTCGTGATTTCCGTGACTTTCTGTAACAAGATAATCACGTCATGCATTGACACCCGACACGAAGGGAGTCGTGAGCGCGTATGCGTGCGTTCACCAGGATCACCGCCGCGACGGTGCTGGCCGCCGGACTGAGCGTTGCCGGGACGGGGGCCGCCGTGGCCGCCACCGCGGACCAGGACGACTCGCGCCCCGGAGGGGTGCTCGGTTTCCTCTTCGACGGCGTCTTCGGGGAGGACTCCAAGCCGCCGGTGGTCAACGAGGACCCGGAGGCCCCCGCCGAGGAGGCCCCCGCGCAGGAGGCCCCCGCGGCTCCGGCGGAGCAGAGCCCGGACACGGGCGGCGCCACGGGCGGCGTGTAGGGCGCGGACGTGGTGCCGGGGCGGGCCGCGGGGCCCGCCCCGGAC